>JAHZNX010000022.1 GCA_020028375.1 Betaproteobacteria bacterium
ATTCATGCAGGTCACGACCAATCCCATGACGCCGTTCCTGCTGGTGAACGGCCCCGTGCGGAAACGGCTCGACATCAACTGCGGCACCGGCTGCCTCGGCCCGGGATGGCGCGCCAACGCGACCATCGGCCGCGCGATCCGCCTGATCATGAACAACATCGGGGGCGCTTTGCCCGGGGTCTATTCCAAGGTGAGCTTCGGCTCGCCACTGCGCTATTCCTACATCTGCGGCGAGAACGAGGAAGAGAACCCCTGGACGCCGTTCCACGTGGACCGCGGCTTCCCGCGCGGGGAAAGCACCGTCACCGTGTTCAAGGCTTCCAACTTCTGCAACATCTCGGGCGGCGAAGGCGTCGGCCCGGCGGAAATCCTGCGCCAGATCGCGACCAACATGCCGCCCATGTACGGCGGCGGAGACGGCGCTTTGCTGCTGCTCGGTGTGAACCACGCGCACTCGCTCCACGAGGCGGGCCTCACCAAGCGCGACATCCAGGAGCGCCTGTGGGAAATGGCGCGGCTGCCCATCAGCTACTTTGCCGAGGGCTTCGCCGCGACGGAGCGCGCGGCGGGTCGGGGCGATGCCGAAACCGTGTGGCGCGCCCGCAGTCCCGAGGAGATCTACATCGCGGTCGCCGGCGGCGCCGGCCCCCAGGACGTCTACATCGGCGCGGGCATGCCGCAGACCCGCGTCATCCGCGGCGCGTAGCCCGCCTGTCCATTTCCTGTTCCTGAGGGAGGCTCTATACTGGTAGCCCAGTACTGGGCCGACCTTCTAGAAGGGAGGGCCGATGTACAAGCATATCCTGCTGCCGACCGACGGTTCGGCGCTGTCGCAGGTGGCCGTGGACAGCGGGCTCAAGTTCGCGAAAGCCATCGGCGCGAAGACGACCGGCTTCTACGTGATCGTCGAGCGCCCGCCCGACTCATTCGAGGAATACGCGCCGGTCGAAGTGAAAGCCCCCGAGCTCGCCGACGTGGCCAAGCAGGAGGCCGATAAGTACCTGAAGGCGATCACCGACCGGGCGCGCCTGATCGGCGTTCCCTGCGAGACCTACTCGATGCGCCACGCCTCACCCCACGAGGCGATCATCACGTTCGCCACGCAGACCGAGTGCGACTTGATCGTCATGGCCTCCCACGGCATGAAAGGCGTCACCGGCGAGCTGGTCGGCTCCGTCACCGCGCGGGTGATCACCGGCTGCAAGATTCCGGTCCTCGTCTATCGATGACGCGCCGCACCCCGTCGCCGGATATCACTCGTGGTACACCAGGCCCGCCGCGACCCCTGCCGCGATGAACTCCACGAGAATCGCCACGAACCAGTAGAACGAAAGCGCCAGCGGGATCGGCAGAATCACGTACCAGCCGAAGCTGTGCGCCACGGACAGCATGGCTCCCACGTACAGGCCGAAACGAAATCCCTGTCCCAGGCCGGGCTTGCCTTTCTCGTAGCCCTTCACATAGATGAACGCGAAGAGTGGCGCGAATACCAGGTAGCCCACCCAGAATATCCACATCAGGCGCTGCATTTCCGCCTGCGCCCGCCATACCGACGCCGTCTGCTGGTACACGCCCTGCAAAAGCACCCCGTGGATCAGGAACTCCAATACCATCATAACTACCAATACCGCTACGCTCGCTAGCAACCACCGTTTCGTATTCATGCGCTCCCCCGTTCTGTCCTTCTAGAAATTCGAGAAAAATGCGTGTCCAGTCTACGCCGATCGAGAGATCATGGGAGCCCAGCTCGAATGAGGATAGATCGGGCAGTGACCCCGGCCCGCCGCACTGCACTGCGGTACTTCATCGCTTCTAGCGGAAACGTACGGTAACGGCGGGGTTCCCCGGCAGCCCTTCATAACGCACTGTGACCGTCAGCCCAGGCCTGGGCGGCAGCGGTGGCGTAAATGACCCCAGGCTCAGCAGGTCGCCCGGCTTGAGCTTCACGCGGGATTTCTCCAGGTCCTGCACGAGCCACAGCACCGCGTTGAGCGGGTGATCGAGTATCGCCGTGCCCTTGCCGCTCGCGAGCTCCTTGCCGCCACGATCGGTCATGACGACGCGCATCGCGGCGAGCGCCGCGGCGAACTCAGGAGTCGCCTGCACCGGTATGCCCTTCCCCACCACGCCGAGCCGCGCGCCGACGTTGAGCGACACGATGAGCGGCGCGGAGAGCTTCTCGCCTTCCGCCACGACGAGATCGGGGAGCTCGATGAACGGTATTACCAGCGAGAGCGAGCGCAGCACGTCGAGCCGCGTCTTCGCCTGGTGAATGCCGGCATCCTTCACGACGACCAGCAGGTCCGGCTCGAATACCGGGCGCGCGCCGAAATCGGCCGGAACGTCCGCGCCGTCCGCGAGCAGCATCTTCTCCAGCAGCACGCCGCGCACCGGGCTCGTGACTCCGAAATGCGCCTGGATCTTCGCGTTCGTGAGCCCGGCCTTGTAGCCGACGACGCGGTTCTCGACCGCTTCCAGCTTCTCGACCAGGCGCCGGCGCCCGCACTCGGCGTCGCGCATCGAGAGGTCCGTGCCCAGGCCGCGCACGGGCTCCTTCGCCTCCTGGAAGCGGAGAATGGTGTTGATCCGCTCGTGGCTCGGGCACGCGGCGAGCGCGTCGCCCTGCCACGACAGCGCCGCCGTCAACGCCAGCACGCGCAGAAACGTTGAATGGACAGGATTTACAAGATTCACAGGATTACATCAACAACAAGAACGTCAAGGAGGATTCGGAATTTGTTGGTTGAATCTTGTTAATCCTGTCAATCCTGTCGATTACGATTTGCGCCGTATAATACGCGCTTTTTCGCAGCCCCCGCCGGATGACGCTCTACGCCCTCACGATCTTCACGAGCGCGTTCCTGCTGTTCCTGGTCCAGCCCATCGTCGCCAAGCAGATCCTGCCGTGGTTCGGCGGCTCGGCCGCGGTGTGGACCACCTGTCTCGTGTTCTTCCAGCTCCTGCTGCTCGCCGGCTACGCCTACGCGGACTGGACGACGCGCAAACTCGCCGCCCGCAGTCAGGTCGTGCTGCACGTGGTGCTCCTCGCCGCGAGCCTCGCGTCGCTCCCCATCATCGCGGACACCGGCTGGAAGCCCGCCGGCGACGAGGACCCGACGTGGCGCATCCTCGGTCTGCTTGCCGTTACCATCGGGCTGCCCTACTTCCTGCTCTCCACCACCGGTCCGCTGGTGCAGGCGTGGTTCGCGCGCACTTTTCCCGCGGGCACTGTCTACCGCCTGTTCGCGCTGTCCAACTTCGGCTCGCTGCTCGCGCTCGTCTCCTATCCCTTCGCGTTCGAGCCCTGGATCACGACGGCGGTCCAGTCCTGGGGCTGGAGCGCGGCCTACGTCGCATTCGCGGCGCTGTGCGCGGCCTCGGCCTGGTACAGCCTGCGCGGGGGGGCGGCCGCCCGCGGGCTCCGGGAAGAGACGGCGCCCGACACGGGACCGGCACCCGCGCCGGGCGACTACGCGGCGTGGCTGCTGCTCTCCGGCATGGGCGCGTTCATGCTGCTCGCCGTGACCAACCACATCACGCACGACATCGCGTCGGTGCCGTTCCTGTGGATCCTGCCGCTCACGCTCTATCTCCTCACCTTCATCCTGTGCTTCGAGGGGCGAGGATGGTACCAGCGGCGGATCTTCATCGTGCCGCTGGCGGCGATCGTGTGCGCGATGGCATGGGCGCTGCACGAGGAGCGCGGCATCATGGAGATCAAGGAGGCGGTGCCGCTCAGCCTGGTCGGGCTCTTCGTGATGTGCATGTTTTTCCACGGCGAGCTCGCGGCACGGAAGCCCGCGCCGCGCTACCTCACCCGCTTCTATCTCATGGTGGCGCTGGGAGGCGCGCTCGGCGGCATCGCCGTGGGTCTCGTGGCCGTCAAGCTCTTTAACACCTATTACGAGTTCGGCGTGGGGTTGGTCGTGACCCTGCTCATCGCCGCCTACGTCACGCGCCTCATGCACTCGGCGGTGCCGATGCTGATGCTTGCCGCGGTCGGCTTCACCGGCTACCACGTCTACGCGTACTTCGGGTATCTCGCCAAGGACACGCGCGTCATGGCGCGCAACTTCTACGGCACCCTGCGCGTGAAGGACATCGGCGCCGATGGCGAGCAGGATGCGGTGCGGCGCCTCATGCACGGGGTGATCATGCACGGCGAGCAGTACCGCGCGCCGGCGCGGCGTGGCGAGCCGACCACCTATTACGGCGCGACTTCGGGCGTGGGGCGCGCGATCAAGGCTCTCGACGGCTCCCCGCTGCGCGTGGGCGTGGTGGGCCTCGGCACCGGCACGCTCGCGCTGTTCGGGCGCCCGGGCGACGTTTACCGCTTCTACGAGATCAACCCGCAGGTGGTGGCGGTCGCGAACAGCGAGTTCACCTTTCTCGCGGACAGCGGCGCGAACATCGAGCACGTGCTGGGCGATGCGCGGCTAGCGATGGAGCGCGAGCCGCCCCAGAACTATGACGTGCTCGTGATCGACGCGTTTTCGAGCGACTCGATCCCGGTGCACCTCATCACGCGCGAGGCGCTGGCGGTCTACGCGCGGCACACGAAGCGGGGGGGCGTGATCGCGTTCCACGTGACGAACCGCTTCCTCGATCTCGCCCCGGTGGTCAAGCGCATCGCCGATGAGCATGGCCTGCACGCTGCACTGATTGCCGACGATGCCGAGGACAGCGACCTCGCCCGCACCGACTGGGTGCTCGTCACGCGCGACAAGGCCCTGCTCGAGCGCCCGGAGATCGCCGAGTTCGCGAGTGAAATCGAGAGCATTCCGGGGCTGCGAGTGTGGACGGATGATTTCAATAATCTGTTCCGGATTCTCAAGTGACGACTGACGCCTGTCCTGAGCAATGTCGAAGGGGCTGACGACTGACGCGGGGAACTCCAGTGGGCAAACGCTATCTGATACGATTTTCCTTGTGCCTGGAGGAAGCTTGCACGTTCACCTGTCGCGGCTACTGACGATTGCCGGCACCGCGCTGGCGTTTGTTGCTGCCGGGGTCGCGGCGCAGCCGCAGACGGACGCGCGGGGGCTGCCCACGCTCGCACCGATCGTCAACGAGGTGACGCCGGCGGTGGTGAACATCTCGGTCATCACGCGCTCCCCCCTCGAAGCGAATCCCCTCTTCGCCGATCCCTTCTTCCGGCGCTTCTTCGACCTGCCCGACCGGTCACAGCGGCAGGAGCAGGCCGCAGGCTCGGGGGTCATCGTGGACGCGGCGCGCGGCTATGTCATCACCAACCACCACGTGATCCGCAACGCCGAGCAGGTTCTGGTCACGCTCAAGGACCGCAGGCAGCTGCCGGCGAAGCTCGTCGGCACCGATCCCGGCACCGATATCGCCGTACTCCAGATCAAGCCCGGGGGACTGTCCGCGATCCGCATCGGCGACTCGGACACGCTGCAGGTCGGCGATTACGTGATTGCGATCGGCAACCCGTTCGGCATCGGCCAGACGGTCACCTCGGGCATCGTCAGCGCGCTCGGCCGGAGCGGCCTCTCGCCCGAAGGCTTCGAGGACTTCATCCAGACCGACGCCTCCATCAATCCCGGCAATTCGGGCGGCGCGCTCATCAACCTGCGCGGCGAGCTGGTCGGCATCAACAGCGCAATCATCGGCCCCTCGGGCGGCAATGTCGGCATCGGCTTCGCCGTTCCCTCCAACATGGCGCGCGCGGTGCTCACCCAGATCGCGCGCTTCGGCGAGGTCAGGCGCGGGCGGCTCGGCATCAGCATGGTTGACCTCACCCCCGATATCGCGAAGAAGTTCGGGGTCAGCGCCGCCGAGGGCGTGGTGATCGCGGCCGTCCAGGCCGGATCCCCCGCGGAGAAAGCGGGGTTGCGTGAACGCGATGTGATCGTCGCCCTGGGCGGCCGCCCGGTGCGCGCAGCCGCCGAGCTGCGGGCGCGGCTGGGGCTGACGCCGGTGGGCGAGGAAATCGAGCTGCAGGTGCTGCGCGGAAAAGAGGCTCGAACCATCCGCACCAGCATCGCCGCGCCGCAGGGCCCGGCGAGCGAGAACGGCCAGGCCGTGCCGCAGTTGCCGGGAATGAATGTCGTGGAAATCGAGCGCGGCAGCCCGCTCTACCAGCAGCTGAAGGGCGGCGGCCTGGTCGTGGCCGGCGTCGAGCAGAACAGCCGCGCATGGTTGGCGGGGTTCCGGTCCGCCGACATCATTTACGCGGTGAACCGCCGCCGGGTGCAGACGCTCGCCGAGTTCCAGAAAGCTGCGGGCGGCGCGAAGGGCGGCTACTCGGTGACCCTGCTGCGCGGGGATTTCAACGTTACGATCATCGTTCGATGATCCCGTCAAATCCGGACGCGTCGCGCCGGTTTAACTCCGCGCGATCGAGCCGGACGCATATGCGCCGCTCACCGCGCGGAAGATGATTTTGGCGTTAACGTTCGCGCCCAACCGCGGGCGAGCGAGATCGTTGATGGGAGGACACCCGCACCCGCCCGTCGGATTGGGGCGCGGGGTTGGAAGGCGTTATTTGGCGCGACGGGCCGCGTCAAGGGCGATGCCGACGAAGAGCACCACGACGGCAAGCATGATGATACCGATGAGAACGTCCATGGCTATAACCTCCCGATTTGCTCGATACGCCGCTCGATTTGGCGATGGAGAAGGAAGATGCCCAAGCTTAACACGATGATCCCGACGATGGCGAAGGTTAACAATGCAGTGGTTGAAGTTTCAACTGTTGAAGCGAGCCACCCGACCAAGCTGATGTCCGTTACGACCATTATTCCCAGCCAGAATCTGAGATAGACGAGCTGCTCCTTGATGCGATCGAGCTCGGACATGTCAAATGTAAGGATACACCAAAGCCAGAGACGGCCGCCTTCGAATGTCCGCGCCTTCTAACGTGTCGCGCTCACCTGCGCGCGAGACAGCGACGCGATTTGCGCGTCAGTGTGGAGCGCGGGGTTAGGCGTCTTGTTACGAGAACTGTAGCTTTTCATCGACGGACACGCCGCAATATGGACAAAAGTTGAGGCGATGTTTTTTCGAGAACGTCGGATATACAGCTGGTGTCAATGCGAGATTACCTTTGCAGCGCGGACACCGAATAGCGAAATGTATAAAAACAATCGCGGCAAGAAAGGGTACGAACCCAAATAGAAAGAAATCGGACTCTTTGTCTCTGCCGTCCGTCAAGAACGCTGACGCCATGAAGATTCCGACGCCCAAGAATGCGAGGGCGTATCCAATTAGCACGCGGCGGCGAACATGGTCACGAATCGTCATGTAGACGCCTAACGCCCGCCTTCAGCCGCCGCCGAGGAGCGAAGCGACGAGGGAACCGCAAGCGACGCTTGCGGCGGTCGGCTGCAAGGCGTGGTTCGGCGTACACACACGCGCTGCGGAATCAGCGGCAGATGGCCGGGCTACTGTGGGGATGCAGATGAGTGATGATCAACAATCAGCCACCGCCCACCGCGATTCCGGTAGAAAAAGCTGTACCGCGCGGGACGAACAATGTCTTTGCCGTCGCGGACCTCCGAGAAAGTATAGGTCCCGGTGTTGATGGCCACGTCGCCATAAATGCGAATACGCTGCTCACCAAGGACGGCCTTGTACGATGGCGGAACGGTGCGCAGTACGTTGAAGTAGCCGCGAACTGCTTCGGGGCTGTCCGCAAGCTTGGGAGAGCGGGTGCCCCACACCACCGCCTCAGAATCGTAGAGGGCCAGCACTCGCTCGACATCGTGACTGGTCATGGCGTCGATCCAAGCTTGCGTCGCTGCAGCAACGTCCTCCTTGGGACCCGCTGACGTAAGCAATGGGAAGGCGAGAATCAAGAGTGACACGACACGGCGAACGCTTTGGTTCATGGGTAGTTTCCTCCTCGGTTAATCGGCACAGTCCCGGAGCGCACCACGCTACACCGAGCCATGGTGCCGCGCCAGCGCAGGAGATCCGTACGCCGAACAGGTATTAGTTGCCCGAAAAAGCGGTTTGCAAGCCACCATTCTGCGCCGCGCAGTCCGATTGCTCAATGCGGTCATGACGTTAGCGGCGTAGGGCTTTAAAAAAGTACGGCTTCCTCCCGGCCCGTTCCCCATTGGGACGAACGAAACCCCTCCGCCTTTTGCCTTCTGCCTTGTGTTTTATACTGGCGCCCTGTCCAATCCGGGAGGAACCATGAAGGTCAAAGCCAACGGCATCGACATCAACTACGAGATTGAGGGCAACGGGCCGTGGCTCACCATGAGCCACTCGCTCGCCTGCAACCTGCACATGTGGGATCCGCAGATGCCGGTGCTCGCGAAGAAGTTCAAGGTGCTGCGCTACGACACGCGCGGCCACGGCCAGTCGAGCGCGCCCGCCGGCGAGTACACGCTCGACCAGCTCGCCGACGACGTGAAGGGGCTGCTCGATGCCCTCAAGATCAAGCAGACGCACTGGGCGGGGCTGTCCATGGGCGGGATGATCGGCCAGGCCTTCGCGCTCAAGTACCCCGGCGTCTTCCAGAGCATGGTGCTCGCCGACACCACCAGCCGGCGTCCGCCCGACGCCGCGAAGATGTGGGGCGAGCGCATCCAGAACGCCCAGCAGAAGGGAATGGACGCGCTGGTCGAAGGGACGCTCGGCCGCTGGTTCACCGAGCCCTACCGGATGAGCCACAAGGACGTGATGGCGCGCATCGGCAACGACATCCGCAATACCCCCGTCGCCGGCTTCGTCGGCTGCGGCCACGCGATTTCCCGGGTGGACTACCTCGACCGGCTGAAGGATATCAAGTGCCCGGCGCTCGTCATGGTTGGCGAGCACGACCACGGCACGCCGCCGGAAGCGGCGCGGGCGATCCACCAGAGCCTGAAGGGCTCGGAGCTGAAGATCATCCCGTCCGCCGCGCACCTCTCGAACATCGAGCAGACGCAGGTGTTCAACGACGCGATGATGGGATTCCTGAATCGCGTCGGACGCTGATCGTTCAGGGTCTTTTGTGCACTGAAGTGCCAGGGCGCGCGGACCGGCGCTCGACCCAGAATCCGTAGCCGCTGCCGCCGAGCATCAGTGCGGAGCAGGAGACGAATACCGGCGCGAATCCGAACGCGGTGCCGACGGCGCCGAACGCAAGCGGCACGACCATGTGCGTGAAGTGGTTGAACGTCACGCGCAGCCCCGCGCCCTCCGAGGCGCGCCCGGCCGGCGACAAGCTGTAGATCAACGACATCGACATCGGCTGGCCCACGCCGCATCCGAGCCCCAGCACGAACGACGCCGCCGCCAGCAGGTAGGGGTCCTGAAACAGGGGAAACAGCAGCAGCGCCACACCGGAAAACCCGATTGCCCGCAGCAGGATTTCGAACTCGCTCCACATCCGCGCGAGGCGCGGCAGCGCCACGCGGATCGAGAACACCGCGACGGCGAACATGCTGATGATGACCCCGATCGCCGATGCCGAGAGGCCGATCGAGTGCCCGTAGATGGGGAAGAAGAACTGGTAGAGGTCCCACGCGACGGAGATCAGCCCGCTCGCGACGATGGCATTTCGCAAATTGGCGTTACGCAGCAGGTCGAACGAACTGGATTTCTTCTGTTTCCCGTCCGTTCCGACCGCGGCCGCCGGCAGCAGGCTGCCCTTGAACCACAGCACGAGAACCGCGACAGCCGGGCACGCGGCAAGGGCGAGGTAGGCAAGCTCGAAACCGAGGTAGTCGATTGAGAAGCCGGCGATCAGCGGGCCGACGAACGACGCGATGGAGAAGCCGATCGCGAGCAGCGAATAATTGCGGGCGCGATCCTCCGGTTTACCCAGGGCGCCGGTGATCCCCTGCGTCGGGACGAAGAAGAACTGGAAGGCGGTCCCCACCACCAGCGACAGCACGTAGAGCGCCGCCAAGCCGGGGAAGACATACGGCACCAGCAGTGCGACGACCACCCCGATCGCGCCCCCCAGCATCGGCACCCGCGGCCCGACGCGGTCGACGAGCCGGCCGACGTAGAGCGCGATCAGCATCGGGCACAGCGCCCACAGCGCCATGATCACGCCGACCGAGAACGCATCCACCCCCAGGCTGAGCGCGTGCAGCGGCAGCGCGACCTTGGCGCCGCTGAAACCGGCGTGGGTCAGCACGCAAGTCAGCACGATCAGGTGGATTGGCATCGGGGACGGCGCGGACAGCTGCGCTCGCGGACAAAATGACCGGGAGCCGGAATTCTACCGGGAACGGGTATCTACCGGACCCTGAAGTCCGTATTGTGGCTTACTTCTGCATGGGGTATGACCTGCTTCCGCCGCAAACAGCCACGATGTGAACAACGACACGGCCGCGCTCTCAGTCCGCCTTGGCCCCCGTCGCCTTGACTACCGGGCCCCACTTCGCCCATTCGGCCTTTAGGAAGGCCAGGAACTCGTCCGGCGGTAGAAACGTCGCGTCCGCGCCCTGCTGGCCGAAGCGCTGCTTCAGGTCCGGCATTGCGAGGAGTTTCTTCAGCTCGGCGCTGATGCGGTTGACGACCGGCTTGGGGACTCCGGCCGGCCCGGATATTCCGTACCAGACCTTGCCGTCAACCTCCGGATAGCCCATCTCGCCCAGGCTCGGCAGATCCGGATAGAGCCCGGTGCGGCTCTTGCCGACCGTTGCGAGCAGCTTGATGCGCCCGGACTGGACGTGCGGGAAGATGGACGGCAGCGAGTCGAATGCGAGCTGGACGTTGCCGGCCGCGAGATCCACCACGCCCGGGCCGCTTCCCTTGTACGGCACATGCACGATCGGCGAGCCGGTCGCCGTCTTGAACATCTCGCCCACCAGGTGCGGCATCCCGCCATTGCCCGACGAGTAGAAATGCAGCGTATTGGGCTTCGCCTTGGCGAGCGCGATCAAATCCTTCACCGATTTCACCGGCACTGACTGGTGTGCCACCACGAACATGGGCAGGCTCGTCGCGAGCCCGATGTGCGTGAAATCCTTGAGCGCGTCGTATGGGAGCCGGGTGTAGAGGACGGGACCCACTCCATGGGTGGTCGAGGACGACCACAGCAGCGTGTGGCCGTCGGGGTTGGCCTTGGAGGCGATGTCGGACGCGATGGTGCCGCCGGCGCCGCCCCGGTTCTCCCCGACCACGTTCTGGCCCAGCGCTTCGGTCAGCTTCTGCCCGACGATGCGGGCCGTGAAATCCGCCGCCCCGCCCGGCGGCACCGCGATGATGAGGCGGATCGGCCGGACCGGATACGATTGCGCCCATCCCGGCAGCCCCGACGAGGCGCCGAGCACGGCCAGCATGAACACGATGCCCACTTTCATGACGCCACCTCCGTAACCCACGACATGCGGGATTTGGTTTTCATTTAATCGCTACGATCTCCCGCGGTCAATGTGCCGCACGCGGCGCGGCTCATTGCACGACGAGGTAATGGACGCCGAACAGCCGGTCCGGGTCCATCCAGCACTCGACCGGAGCAAGGCCCGCGGCCGCGGCGAGGTCCTGGAACTCGCGGACTGAGTACTTGTAGGAGTTCTCCGTGTGTATCGTCTCGCCCTTGCGGAAGCGGATGCTGCGTCCGCCGATCCTGACCTCCTGCGCCTTCACGCTCTCCAGATGCATCTCGATGCGGCCGCTCGCCGCGTCGTAGAAGGCGCGGTGGCGAAACGCCGACAGGTCGAAGTCGGCGCCGAGCTCGCGATTGATGCGGGCGAGCAGGTTCAGGTTGAAAGCGGCGGTGACGCCGCGCGCGTCGTTGTACGCGGAGTCGAGCCGCGCCGGGTCCTTCTTGAGATCGACCCCGATCAGGATGCCTCCTCCGGCGCCCAGCTGCGCCCGGACGCCTGCCAGAAACGCGGTGGCTTCGGCCGGGGTCAGGTTGCCGATGGTCGATCCCGGAAAATAAACGATGCGGCGGCGCGCGCCGAGACCTTCCAGGTCCGGCAGGGCAATGGGATGCGAGTAATCCGCGCAGATCGCGACGACCCGCACCTGCGGGAATTCGCGGGTGATCTCCGCGGCGGTGGCGTTCAACTCCGCGCGTGCAATATCGATCGGAACGTACGCCGCGGGGCCGGTCGCGGCGATGAGGATGCGCGTCTTGCGCGCGCTGCCGCTGCCGTACTCGATCAGGACGCATCCCGGCCCGAGATGCCGGGCCATGTCGCCGACGTGAGCCTGCATCAGCGCGATTTCGGCGCGCGTCAGGTAGTACTCCGGCAGCCCGCAGATCGCCTCGAACAGCGCGCAGCCCTGCGCGTCGTAGAAATACTTGGGCGGCAGTGACTTCTGCGGGTGCGACAGGCCGTCGATCACATCATCGAGAAAGCGACCCGATTCGGGATTGAGGTCGTGAAAGGAATAGGCGGCGTTCGCCCGCACCATCGGCAGAGTTTACCCGCTCTACCGGGCGGATCGAGTACCGGCTGCGCCCGCGCCGGTGGCCGACGATCACCGGTCACCCGTCGCGGCCATTATTTTTATCCCGCCGGCTGGCGCGACGAATTGCTTTCCATCCACTTCTTGATGCGGTTGGCGTCGCCGATGCGCGTGAGGTGACCCCATGAATCGAGCAGCACGATGATCACCGGTGTCGCGGCAATATGAGCCTGCATTACCAGGCAGCGCCCGGCCTCGCTGATGTAGCCGGTCTTGGACAGGCCGATATCCCAGCCGGAGTTGCGCACCAGCCGGTTCGAGTTGGTGAACTGCATCTTGCGGCCATTTGCAAGCTGCACGGTGTACTCGCTGTCGGTGGTGTACTTGCGTATCAGCGGGTGGCGATAGGCGGCGCCGACCAGCCGCGCGAGATCCTGCGCGTTCGAGACGTTGCCGCTCGAGAGCCCGGTACCGTCCACGAAGCGGCTGCGCCACATGCCGAGCTCGGCCGCCTTGCGGTTCATCGCCGCCACGAAGGCGTCGGCGCCGCCCGGGTACGCGCGCGTCAGCGCCGCCGCGGCACGGTTTTCCGAGGCCATCAGCGCAATCCGCAGCAGGTCTTCCCGCGCGACGGACATGCCGACGGTGAGCCGCGAGCGGGTGCCCTTGAGCCCGTCGCGGTCCTCCTTGCTGATCTTGATGGGCTCGTCGAGCGGCTGGCCGGAATCCAGCACGACCAGCGCGGTCATCAGCTTGGTAATGGACGCGATCGGAACGACCCATTCGACGTTCTTTGCGTAGAGGACGCGCTGGCCGGACTGGTCAAGGACGAGGGCGCTCGTCGACTTGACGTTGAGTCCTGCTCCGGGCCGGGCTGGGAAGCCGCTGCCCAGCCGCTGCTCGATGGCGGCCTGCTGTGCTGCCATCGCATTAACGGCAAGCACGCACCCCGCCACCAACGCCACCAGCCTCCCGCCCAAGGCATCCTCCCTGGTGGCAAAAAGCCACCGAATTAGGCAGCAAAAATACAGGGTTAGCGGGAAACTTTCAACTGCTTTCTGAGTACGTGACCTAATCCACGGTCGACCGCCGGCCGCTCGACCTCATTCCCGGTCCCGAACCGGGAGGCTCAAGATCGCCGTCGCAGCGGGACGGCGTCCCAAAAAAAACTCCGCGCGGGACAGTTTGGGTTGTCCCGGCGGAGGTTAAAGAGGCCATGCAATTACCTGCTCAGCACAGGCAATTGCAACTACCAGGCCTCCGAGGAGGAAAGTTTGAGCAACCGGCTCATTCGCGCGGGACTCCTGGCTGAGCATCCCGCAACTAGTTTATGCAATCTATTCCCCCTCCCTTACGCCAAGCTTACAGCGTCACCGGCTGATTCATTTCCCACGCGGGCAAGCGGTTTGCAGTGAGCGGCGAGCAGCAAATTTGATATCGTCTGCCTGTTCAATACTTACGGATGACCGTTCCCGCCATGCGCCTCCTCATCGTTGAAGACGATCCGGTGCTGGCGGACGGGCTGGTGCGCTCGCTGCGAAGCTCCGATTATGCCGTGGACTGCGCGACCGACGGCGGAGAGGCCGACCTCATCCTCTCCGCGGGCACCTACGACCTCGTGATCCTCGACCTCGGGCTGCCCCGCCTCGACGGCTACGAAGTCCTGCGGCGGCTGCGGCGCCGCGGCTCGAGGACGCCGGTGCTGATACTGACCGCACTCGACTCGCTCGAGGACCGGGTCAAGGGACTCGACCTGGGCGCCGACGATTACCTCACCAAGCCGTTCGACCTGCCGGAGCTGGAGGCGCGCGTGCGGGCCCTCATCCGGCGCGGCCAGTCGGGCGGGGGCTCGCTGCTCACTCACGGAGCGCTCACGCTCGACACCGCGGGCCGGCGCGTCCTACTGGATGGCGAGCCGCTCGAGCTCTCCGCGCGCGAGATCGGAGTCCTCGAAGTGCTCATGCTGCGAAGCGGGCGCGTCGTCAACAAGGACCAGCTCGCCGAGGAGCTCTACGGCTGGGACGAGGAAGTGAGTGCCAACGCCATCGAGGTCTACGTTCATCGCCTGCGGCGCAAGCTGGAGCCCGCGGGGGTCACCATACGCACCATCCGCGGGCTGGGCTACCTGCTGGAGAAACCGGCGCATGACGGGAACCTATCTTGACAGTGGGCGCGTGATGCGTTGTGGCCAGGACGGGATGGATGCGAGGCGCACGGCGCAGGCCATATGTCGATATGGTCAAGCCGTGCAACAATGCAGACGCCCGTCCTGGCCGCAACCCGGAGGGACGGGGCGATCTGGGCGCAT
>JAHZNX010000178.1 GCA_020028375.1 Betaproteobacteria bacterium
GGAGAGGAGGCGACCGTCACCTGGCGGCCCGAGATGGAGGAGACGTTGATGATGCGCCCGGCCCGGGAGCGCTTGAGATGGGGGATCGCCGCGCGCGAAACCAGGAACACGCTGCGGAGGTTCAACGCCACCGTGCGGTCCCACTCCTCGACCGGCATGTCCTCCACCGTGGCGAGCCGGCCGTAGCCGCCCGCGCAGTTGATCAGCACGTCGATCCCGCCGAGCTCGGACGCGACGGCTGCGATCGCGCGCGCCACCGCCTGCTCATCGGTCACGTCAACCTGGATGGCGCGCGCCTGCCCGCCGCCGCCGGCGATCGCGTCCGCCACTTTCCTTGCGCCTGCCCCGTCGATGTCGAGCACCGCGACACGGGACTTCTGCGCGGCGAATGCGCGCGCGGTGGCGGCTCCGATGCCCTGCGCGGCGCCGGTCACCGCTACCACGCGGCCGGAAAGTTCGGGATAAGAAGCCATACGTTACTCCCACCACCCCGTCTGCCTTCAGGCACCCCGTCCGTCCCGCCGCGCTGCATCGCGTCGGGCGTTCGCCGGCTCGGAGTCATGCTCCTCGAAACCCCGGCTCACCCTCTGGCAGGAGGGGAAGACTCGAATTACGCCCAGTAAAGCCGGGTCGGATTATCGACGAGGATCTTCTTCCGCGTCGGTTCGTCCTCGACCATCATCGCGAAGAGATCCACCAGCTCGCCGTCGTTCGGCATCCACTTCACGTTCGGGTGCGGGAAGTCGGTGCCCCACAGCACGCGGTCGGGTGCGGCCTTGATCAGCGCCCGCGCGAAGGGAACCGCGTCGTGGAATGGCTTTCCGGTGGAGGAGATCCGCTCCGGCCCGCTCACCTTGATCCACGCCCGCTCGTTCCTCATGAGCTCGAGCAGCTCGCGGAACGGCTTCTGTTCGAGCCCGTGCTGCGCCTCCACGCGCCCCATGTGGTCGATGATGAACGGCACGCGCAGCCGCTTGAGAAAATCGCGGTAGGTCTCGATATCGTGGGCATCGAGGTGGAGCTGGACGTGCCAGCCGAGCGGCGTGACGCGCCGAATCACGGCCTCGACGTTCTTCAGGTCGGGCGCGCCGCCCAGGTGCGCGACGAAGTTGAAGCGCACGCCGCGCACGCCGGCCTCGTGCAGCGTCGTGAGCTCGTGGTCGGTGGCGTCCTTCGCCACCATCGCGACGCCGCGCCACGCGCCCTTCGACCACCGCATCGCGTCGAGCATCGCGCTGTTGTCGGTGCCGTGGCAGCTCGCCTGCACCAGGATCGCGCGCGTGAGCCCGAGGCGGCGGTGCAATGCGGCAAGCGTCTCCCGGCCCGCGTCCTGCGGCGTGTACCGGCGCTCGGGCGCGTAGGGAAAACGGCTTGCCGGCCCGAAGATGTGGCAGTGTCCGTCGCACGCTCCCGGCGGCGGAGCGTACTTCGGCTTGACCAGGTTCGCGTCTGGCGGTGGAAGGATCCTGATGGCGCTTTCGGACATCGTGGACTTGCATCGCGTCCGCCGGATTCGCTCCGGCAGACTTCTTCGACGAAGTTAGCGCAGCGGCCGAGCCGGGTCAACCGGACGAGCGGGCGGCGGCGCGCTCGTGTTGCCAGTGACGGGGGTAGCGCCGATAATTCACGCCTCGATCCAATGCGCAAGCGTCCACGTCAAGCGCCGCTCGTCGGTCCCGCGGCGGCCGCGCAAGTGCTGCGAAGCGGCATGCCGCGCGCGCTCGGCGTGCGACTCGTCTCGCTCACGAAAAAAAAGGTGGTGGCGGAGATGCGGGTGAAGCGCATGCACATCAACCGCTCCGGGCGCGTGAATGGCGGCGCCATCATGGCGTTCGCGGACGTGATGGGCGCCGCTGGCACCGTCGCGAACCTCCCGTCCGGCCACCGCACCGGCACGCTCGAATCGAAGACCAACTTCTTCCGGGCGGGCGCGGCCCCAGTGCTGCGGGGGGTGTCGGTTCCGCTGCACATCGGCCGCACCACGATGGTGTGGCAGACCACGATCCGCAATGCGAACCGCGGCGTGGTGGCGATCGTCACCCAGACCCAGATCGTGATCCCCGCAAAATCCGAGTTCTAGCAAGATCACAATTCACTCATCACCTCTCATCAGAATATATGAAGAGCTACTACATCAAGTCCGTCAACGGGAAGACCGTTTTCGAGCCGCGCGAAGTGCCGGTGCCGCAGCCCAAAGCCGGCGAAATCCTCGTCAAGGTGCGCGCCGCTTCGCTCAACCGCGGCGAGATCCTCGCCAGCATCAGCCTGCACAAGGCGGACGTGCCGCACCCCGCAGGCGGGGACTGCGCGGGCGAGGTGCATGCAGTCGGCGAGGGCGTCACCGCCTTCAAGCCGGGCGACCGCGTCCTGGGACGCGCGCGCGGCTCCTTTGCCGAGTTCGTTACGATGTCCGTCCCGCAGGCGGCCCTCGTGCCTCAGCGGCTGACATGGGAGCAGGCCGCGACGGTGCCGATCTCGTCCATCACGGCCTACGAGGCCATCTGCGGGTACGGAAAGCTCAAGTCGGGGGAAACCCTGCTCGTCGCGGGCGCAGCGTCCGGCGTCGGCGTCGTCGGCGTCCAGATCGGGAAGTTCCTTGGGGCGAAGGTGATCGGCGTCTCGCGCTCGGCGGCCAAGCTCGAGAAGCTGAAGTCCGTGGGCCTCGATGTCGGGATCGCCGCATCCGGCGGCGGGTTCGCGGACAAGGTGCTCGCGGCGACCGGCGGCCAGGGCGTGAATCTCGCGATCAATCTCATCGGCGGCAGCGCCTTCGCCGATTGCGTGCGCTCGCTCGCCAACCAGGGGCGGCTCGCGATCATCGGCTACGTGGACGGGCAGCACCACGCGAAGATCGACCTCGAGACAGTGCACGGCAAGCGGCTGCAGATCTTCGGCGTCTCCAATGCCCTGCTGCCTCCCGCGCAGCGCGCCGAAGCGATGCGGGGCTTCGTCCGCGACGTGCTGCCCGGCTTCGCCGATGGCCGCATCGTGCCCGTGATCGACAAGGTGTTTTCTTTCCACGAGCTGCCGGCCGCCAAGGCCTACGTCGAGACCAACGCGCAGCTCGGAAAGGTCGTCGTGAAAATGTCGTGACTCGCGGCGAGTAGCGAGCGTAAGCTTTGCGGTTCACGAGTCGCGAGAAGGGGGAGGCGGCCATGAAGCCAATCCAGATCCTCGGAGTGATCGCCGGCTTCGCGTTGTGCTCGGCGCTGGCCGGCGCACAGGACCCTTCGACAGGCTCAGAGCCCGCCCTGAGCCCGTCGAAGGGACAGGCTCATTCGACCCGGCCGGTGCGCGTGCTGGTGCCGGCGCCTCCGGGCGGGCCTTCCGATACCGCGATCCGCTTGATCCTCACTCGGCTTTCCGAAGGGCTCAAGCAGGCGCTGGTCGTGGACAACCGCGGGGGAGCCAACGGCGTCGCGGGCACCGACATCGCGTCGAAAGCGGCGCCCGACGGCTACACGCTGGCGGTGGGCAACAGCGGCACGCATGCAATCAATGCGAGTCTCTACCGCAAGCTGCCGTACGACCCGGTGCGCGATTTCACGCCGATCGTCCAGATGGTGACGAGCGGGATGGTGGTGGTCGCGAATCCGAAGGTCGGCGCGGGGTCGCTGGCGGACTTCATCGCGCTCGCGCGCAAGCAGCCGGGCAGGATCAACGTCGGCATCGCCGGCGCGACCGGCGAGCTTTCGGGCGACGCGCTGTGGGCGCAGGTGCAGACCAAGATGAACAACGTGCGCTACAAGGGCAGCGCGCCCACCGAACTCGCGATTCTGGGAGGCGAAGTGGACGTCGCCCTGCTGACGCCGCTCGCGGTGCGGAGCCACGTCCAGGCGGGGAAGTTGAGGGCGTACGGCATTACCAGCGCCCAGCGCTCCCCCGTGCTGCCGGAGGTGCCAACCATTGGGGAGCAGGGGGTGCAGGGCTACGACTTCCAGATCTGGCACGGGGTGTTCGCGCCGCGGGGCGTGCCGGAAAAGGTAATCAACGCGGTGAACCGGGAGGCCGTGCGGGCGCTCAACGCGCCGGAAGTCAAGGCGCGCTTCGCCACGCTCGGTTTCGTCGTCATCGCCAACACCCCGCAGGAATTTGCCGCGGTGGTGAAGAGCGAGGTCGAGAAGTTCCGCAAGGTGATCAAGGAGTCCGGGATCGAGCTGCTCTAATCACGCATTCACAGCAAGGGGAGGAGCCATGGCAGGAACCAAGCCATCGTTGCCGATGAAGCTGGTGCCGAAGCGCCCGCTCAAGCAGGACGTCACGCTGAAGACGCTCGAGGGCATGGCGGCGCGCGTGAAGAACTGGGGAAGGTGGGGACCCGACGATCAGCTCGGGACGCTCAATTTCGTGACGCCGCAGGACATCGTGAAGGCGGCGGCGCTGGTGAAGCGGGGAAAGGCATTCGCGCTCGCCCTCGACTTCAACTCGAACGGCCCGCAGCGCACCGGCTGGGGCGGACGGTTCAATCCCATCCATACGATGCTCGCGACCGGCACCGACGCGGTGGCGGGAACCCAGGATGGCGGGAAGATCCGCTACGCCGACGACATGGTATCGATGCCGCTCCAGTGCGGCACCCAGTGGGACGCGCTCGGCCACATCTTCTACGGCGACAGGATGTGGAACGGCTACGACGCGCGGCTGGTGGACTCCACCGGCGCGAAGAAGAACGGCATCCACAAGACGCGCGACCGCATGATCGGGCGCGGCGTATTACTTGATGTGCCGCGCACTCTCGGCGGCGACTACCTCGAGGACGGCTTCGGGGTCGGCAACGCCGAGCTCGACGCCTGCGCGAAGGCGCAGGACGTGGAGGTGCGGCGCGGCGATTTCGTGATCGTGCGCACCGGCCAGATGGAGCACTGCCTTGCGCGGGGCGACTGGGGATCGTACGCGGCGGGGGACGCGCCGGGGCTGCGCTTCGAGACCTGCGAGTGGATCCACAAGAAGGAGATCGCCGCGATCTGCTTCGACACCTGGGGCTGCGAAGTGCGCCCCAACGAGAGCACGGAGGCGTTTCAGCCCTGGCACTGGATCATCATTCCCATGGTGGGGATCACCATGGGCGAGATTTTCTACCTCAAGGACCTCGCCGACGACTGCGCGGCCGACAAGGTCTACGAATTCATGTTCTGCGGCCCGCCGCTGCCGATCACCGGCGCCGTTGGATCGCCGATCAATCCAAT
>JAHZNX010000375.1 GCA_020028375.1 Betaproteobacteria bacterium
GGACTCGGCCGTGTCGGTGTAGAGCATGGGCCACATCACCACGAAGGCGACCCCCATGTGCGCGACCCGGACGCCGTAGCGCGTGGCGACGTAGGCGTGTGCGAGCTCGTGCACGCTCTTCGCTATCGCCAGCGCGGCGAGATACCCGATGAGCCCGCTTGGCGTCAGGCTCGCGCCCAGCGTCGTCGTGAAGGCATCCCATTGCCGCGCAGCGAGCATCAACCCGAGCAGGCCGGCGAGCGCGATTAGCGCAACGGCGGTCGGGCGCGCCAGAAACGAGACGTAGGGCAGCGTCGCCTCGAGAAAGTGCTGGGGACGCACCAGCGGGATACGGAAGAAAAGGTAGCCGTGGAGCAGGTGGTGCCACACGCCGGGGTCGCTCAGGCGACGCTGGCCGGCAAGGCGCGCTGTGTCGCGCGCGCTCGCCGCATGCAGCAACTGGTGATGTTCGAGGAAGAGCACCAGCGCCGCGACATCATTGGCGTCTGGATTGAGCGGCGTTTCAGAGCGCACACGCGAGAGGAGCGCCTGGCCATCGCGCGCGTCCCAGCGCGCCAGGAGCTCGAATTCGAGCCAACCGATGCGATAGAAGCGGTTGCGTGCCGGGTCGTGGATCATCCACGACGGCGAGCCGTCGCGGTTGGCCGAGGCATTTTCGAGGCGCAAGTCCTCGCGCAGCCGCGGCAGCGCAATCGGCCGTTGCCGCGGTGTTCCCGGCGGGCTCAGAGCCCAGTCCATTCGCGCGCTGCGGCGAGCGGCCGGCGGAACAGGACGTAACCAAGGAAGACACGGCGTCCGTAGAGCTTGGCCGTGCCCTTGAGGCCGACGCGCGCCTCGGCGGCGGGACGGTCAAAGGCGCCGCGGATGCGATAGGAGGCAACCCCGTCGGGCGAGAGTGCCGCCTGGTAGCTGGTCTGGGTGAGCCGTGCCGCGAGCGGGGAAAGCGGCGCCACGTGCAGAAACAGGCGCATCTCGGCGCCCGTATTGAGATTGATCGCGTCGGCGACCGGCAGCCACACGAGCACGCCGGCATCCTTCGGGTCGGCGAGGAGCAGGATGCGCTCGCCCGTCACCACGGGCCGGCCGATCCAGTCGTTCGGATCGCCGTAGATGGCCACGCCGTCGGCCGGGGCGCGGACCTCGACGCGGGCGAGCATTTCATCGAGATAGGCCACCTCCGCCTCGCGCTCCCGCACCCGTCCCTGCATCGTGCCGAGCTCGCCCTTCGCCTGGTCGCTGTCGAAAGCCTTCTGCGTGGAGAGCAGCGCGTCGGCGCGCGCCACGGCGAGGGCCTTGGCCCCGACCTCGCGCCGGTTGCGCAGCGTGGTGTCGTCGAGCGTGAGGATGACCTCGCCTTTCCGTACCGGCTGGTTGGGTTGCACCGAGAACGACTTCACGACACCGTCCATGGGCGCCGCGATCGCCTGGGCCTCGAGCGCGATGACTTCCGCGGGCGCCAGCACGCTTTGGCGCACCGGCACGAAGAGTGCGAGTACGGCGGCGAGCGCCAACAAGCGCCACCACCTGCGCTGCGCGCCGAAGCGCCGCCACCACTGGGTGAGCCGTCCGGCCTGGTTGGAGATCGCCCACAGGCTGTAGCCGTAGCTGGCGTGCAGCCGGGCGAAGAGAGTGGTGTGCTGCTCCGTCCACGATTCGTCGCGGACGTAGAGTGCCATGCCCAGGCGCGCCCCGTCCGGCGCCAGCAGCGGGCAAGCGAGCACGTGCCGCGGCCACCACTCGTTCCAGTTCTCGGCAAGCTCTGCGGGCAGCTCGGCTGCGGAGATTGTGCGCGGGGCGTTCCCGATTCGCGGCCAGAGCGAGGCGGCCACCGCGGCATGCCGAACAAGTCGGAGCGGAAAACAGCCGCCTGCCGGAACGGCGCGAGTTGCCAGGTTTCGTTCGCGATGACAAAGAGAAGCTCGGGCTCCGTCAGGACAGCGCGTGCACGCGCCTCGAGCTGGAGCATCGCGGCAAGCGGATCCGTCGCCAGGCCGGCTGCGCTCATCAAGGGAGGTCGAACTTGGCGGTGCCGCTCATCCCTGGTAGCAGTTCCGGGCCCGCCTTATCAACCGAGGCTTCGAGCTCGATCGTTTGGCTCGCCGCGTCAACGCGGGCGTTGATCGCTGTGACGCGGGCCCGATAGACCCGGAGGGTTTCGTCGATGACTACCGAGAATACCCTGCCGTTCGTAAGCCAGGCGAGCCACTTGGAGGGCACATTGAGGCGCAGCTTCGCCGGCGTTGCCTGCACGATGTCGACCAGCGGTTGTCCCGCCGTGACGCTCTGGTGCGGCTTCACGTGGACCTTGGCGACGCGGCCGGCGAACGGCGCGTTCACGATGCATTGAGCAGCCTGTGCCCGGAAAAGTGCGCTCTGCGCGCGCGCCTTATCCAGCGCCGCCGCGGCGAGCGCGACGTCGACTTCGGCCGCCGCCTGCAGGCCCTGCAGCCGGAGCTTGGCTTCGTGATTTTCGCGCGCCGCGGCGACCTCGGCGGCTCCCATGGCGACCCGCGCGTTCTGTTCTTTGCAGTCGAACACCACCAGAGCCTTGTCTTTGGCGAAGGTGGAGCCGAGCGACACGTTCAGACTGAGGATGCGCCCGAGCATCGGGCT
>JAHZNX010000179.1 GCA_020028375.1 Betaproteobacteria bacterium
TCGGTCTCCGGCAACTTCCGGGAAATGCAGAGTGCCTACACGCTGGAGACTCGCAGCGGGCAGGTCCACCTGCGCTACTCGGGGCGCATGGTTCCCGATTTCTACGTGCCGCCGCTGATCGGGACCCTCGCGCTGCGGCACAGCGTGGAGTCGTCGTTTCGCGCCCTCGTGTATGAAATGGAGCGCCCGCTCAGTGACGATGACCGGTGACAGGTATCACGTAGGCGCTGCGCTGCTTTGCGCTGCGCTCGCCGGCTGCGCCGTCGCGCCCGAACGGCCCGCGGCCGGCACGGAGGCGCAGTGCTACGAAGTATTCCAGCGCGTGGACGCTGCCATCGACGCGGCGGGCGTGCAGGATGGCATGGCGGCGCGTGTCGCCGGATTTCCCTACCTGCGGGCGAGCCGCTTTCTCGCGAGCTACGCCCAGGAGGAGATTTCCGCGGCCCAGTTCGAGCAGTGGATGGGGCGCATGGTGACGCTGGGACTCGAGGCGCACCGGATCGAGCTCGCCAATCTGCCCGCCGCGACGCGCGAGGAGCTCGGGCACGCATTGCGGGAGATCGGTGCGCATCACGCCGCGCCGCGCGAGGCGCTTGAGCAGTGCGCGCAGCGGCTCGCGGCGGCCGACCACGACCGCCCCGAGCGGCGCGCGGAATTGCGCGGCGCGATCAGCGTGCCGGACGACTACGTGACGTGGCAGCGGGTGGTGGGGCTGTACTGGCTCACGCGCATCCCGTTCGCGAACGGGGTACGCGACTGGCACCGGGAGGTGCACGCCACCTTCGCGTTGCCGCTCGATGCGCTGCCCGTGACGGGCCAGCTCACGGACTACGCGCCGCCGCCTTCAGGTCCGCTCATGCCCAAGGAGCTCGCAGCGCTGCTCGCGCGCGCCTCCGCCAACCCACTCGGCATACCCGAGCCGGGCGGCGGCGATCTCGAGGCGCTGTACCGCGCGTTCGCGCCGCGATTCGTGGTGGACACGAAGAGCGCGGCCGACGTGCCCGGGGCGCTCGGCTGGGGCGAGGACGGTCTGCCCGGAGTCGTCTCGCGCCTGCCGGTGGTTTACCGCCGCGTTTCGCATTCCCGCTACGAAGGGCGCGCGCTGCTGCAGTTGAACTACGCGATCTGGTTTCCGGAGCGTCCCCTGGGCGCGGGCTGGGACATCCTCGGCGGCCGTCTGGACGGCGTGCTGTGGCGGGTGACGCTCGCGCCGGACGGCGAGCCGTGGGTGTTCGACACGATCCACAACTGCGGCTGCTACCATCAGTTCATCCCGACGGCCCGGGCCGCGCCGAAACCGCAGCCTGATACACTCGACGAAACCGCTTTTGTGCCGCAGGTGTTGCCGCGCGTGAAGCCCGACACGCGGCTCACGTTGCGGCTGGCGGCGGGAACGCATTACCTGGAGCGCGTCGTCCTGGACGCCGCGTCCAGCGAGAAGCCGGTAGGGTATGTCTTCGCGGACGACGACACGCTGCGTTCCATTCCGTTGAACGAGGGCGGACAGCGCAGCGTGTTCCGGCCCGACGGGATTGTGCCCGGCAGCGAGCGCGGCGAGCGCTGGTTATTCTGGCCGATGGGCGTGCCCGAGCCCGGCGCAATGCGACAGTGGGGACGGCATGCGACCGCCTTCGTCGGGCGCCGCCACTTCGACGAGCCGGGGCTCCTTGAGCGATACTTCACGCTCAAGGAGCCGTGATACCAGGCGGATCGATCCGCGAGCCGCAACCCGCGAGTCACGATCCTGAGAACAATGCGCACGCTACGCGTCGCGAGCTATAACATCCACAAGGGCCTCTCGTTCACGCCGCTGCTCAACCGGCGGCTCACGATACACGAGCTGCGCGAGAGGCTGCGCCTGCTGGGCGCCGACATCGTGTTCCTGCAGGAAGTGCGCGGCAGGCACGACCGCCACGCCCGGCGCTTCGAGAACTGGCCGGCCGCGCCGCAGTACGAGTTCCTCGCGGACTCGGTGTGGAACGACTTTGCCTACGGCCGGAATTCGGTCTACGACACCGGCCATCACGGCAATGCGATCCTGTCGCGCTTCCCGATCCTCGCCTGGGACAACCAGGACGTTTCCATGCGGCGCTTCGAGCGGCGCGGGCTGCTGCATTGCGAGATCCGGATTTCCGGCTGGAAGGAGCCGCTCCATTGCGTGTGCGTGCATCTCGGCTTGAGGGGGCACGAGCGCAGCCGCCAGATGGAGAAGTTGCGGCAGCGCGTCGAGCGGCTGGTGCCGCGCGACGCGCCTCTCATCGTTGCCGGCGACTTCAACGACTGGCGCCAGCGCGCGACGCAGGAGCTGGCGCATCCCCTCAACCTGCACGAAGTATTCGAGCTGGTGGATTGCCGCCCCGCGCGCACGTTTCCCGCGGTGCTGCCGCTGATGACGCTCGACCGCATCTACGTGCGCGGCTTCCAGGTGCGCAACGCCCACGTGCACCATGGGCGGGCCTGGGCGCGCATATCCGACCATGCGGCGCTGACCGCGACGCTGGTTCCGGTATGAGGCCGCCGGCATGGTGGAATTCTTCAACGGCAATCGCATCACGCTGCTGAAGTCCGGCGCGGAGTACTTCCCGCAGCTCGAAGCCGAGATCGACGCCGCGCGGCACGAGATCCATCTCGAAACCTACATCTTCAAGGCCGATGCGACGGGACGCGCCATCGCCAACGCGCTGGTACGCGCGGCGCGGCGTGAAGTGGCGGTGTACGTCCTCGTGGACGGTTTCGGATCGCAGGATCTCGACCCGGCGCTGATCAGGCGGATGGAGGCGGCCGGCGTTAATTTCCTGGTGTATCGCCCGAACATCTCGCCGTGGAGCTTGCGGCACGCGCGGCTGCGGCGCTTGCACCGCAAGATCGCGGTGATGGACGCGCGGGTCGCATTCGTGGGCGGCATCAACGTGCTGGACGACGTGGACGAGTCGGGCCGCACGCCGCCGCGTTTCGATTATGCGGTGCGGGTCGAGGGACCGATGCTGTCGAAGATCCACCCGGTCGTGAAATGGCTGTGGAAGCTGGTGAACACGACCCAGTTGCGCCCGCGCCTGCCGAGCGGGGTCCGGCTCAGTCTATCAATGGAGCTGCGCGGAAGGCAGCGCGCTGCGTTCGTGACGCGCGACAATCTGGGCCACCGCCGCGATATCGAGCAGGCGTACCTGAAGGCGATCGGCGAGGCGCGCACCGAGATCCTGATCGCCAACGCCTACTTCTTCCCGGGCCAGTCCTTTCGATGGGCGCTGGTGGAGGCTGCCGCGCGCGGCGTGCGCGTCATCCTCCTGCTGCAGGGCCGGGTGGAGTATGTATTACAGCACTATGCGTCGCGCGCCCTCTACGGCACGTTTCTTGACGCAGGAATCGAGATCCACGAGTATCACCGGAGTTTCCTGCACGCCAAGGTCGCCGTGATCGACCGTCACTGGGCGACGGTGGGCTCGTCCAACATCGATCCCTACAGTCTGCTGCTCGCGCGCGAGGCCAACGTGGTGATCGAGGACGAAGGCTTCGCCGCACAGTTGCGGGAGAGCCTGCTTGCCGCCATGAGTGAGGGCGCGGCCCAGGTGAAGCGCGAGCGCTGGCTGAACCAGCCCTGGCCGGTCCGCGTGTTTACCTGGCTTTGCTACGGTCTGGCGCGCCTGCTGACCGGTCTCTTTGCCTACGGCAGGGCGCGCGAGTTCACTTAGAGCGGAAGGCCTGGAAAAAGGCCGGTGCGGGCCCCATGTTAGGATGAGGGCTGAAGCGGGCTTCCGGGTTTCTTCGCCGTCCCTCAGTCCTCGATCCTCATTAATGGCCCTGCATCACGGTACCCTGCCCGCGGCACTGCCGCAATCCGCGTCCGCGCCGCGCCGCCGTGAGTGGCAGGTGGTGCCGATGCTGCTGCCCTACCTGTGGGAATATCGCTGGCGCGTGCTGATTGCGCTCGCCTGCCTCGTCACGGCAAAGCTCGCCAACGTTGGCGTGCCGCTGGTGCTGAAGGAAGTGGTGGACGGGCTCGAGCCCGGGCGCGCCTTGATCGCGGTGCCGTTTGCACTGCTCATCGCCTATGGCCTGCTGCGGCTCTCCACCACGCTCTTCGCGGAGCTGCGCGACGCCGTGTTCGTGCGCGTCACCCAGCACGCGATCCGGCGCCTCGCCCTCACGGTATTCCGCCACCTGCACTCGCTGTCCCTGCGCTTTCATCTCGAGCGGCAGACCGGAGGCGTCGCGCGCGATGTCGAGCGCGGCACCAACGGCGTCTCCACGCTGCTCTCCTACCTGCTGTTCTCGATCGTTCCGGTGATTCTGGAATTCGGCCTGGTGGCAGCAGTGCTGTTCGCCAAATTCGACTGGCGCTTCGTCGCCGTGACCTTCGCCGCGGTGGCGGTCTACCTCACCTACACCTTCTTCGTTTCCGAGTGGCGCATCGGCATCCGGCGCCGCGCCAACGAGCTCGATTCGCGCGCCAACACGCGCGCGATCGACAGCCTGCTCAACTTCGAGACGGTCAAGTACTTCAACAACGAGGAATACGAGGCGCGGCGCTACGACGAGAACCTGCGCAGCTACGAGGACGCGGCGGTGCGCAGCGAGACCTCGCTCGGGCTCCTCAACGTCGGCCAGAGCCTCATCATCGCGGCGGCCGTGACCGTGCTGATGGTGCTGGCGGGGGAGGGTGTCGCCGCCGGGTCGCTCACCCTTGGCGACCTGGTGTTGATCAACGCGCTGCTCATCCAGCTCTACATCCCGCTCAATTTCCTGGGCATGGTCTACCGCGAGATCAAGCAGGCGCTGATCGACATGGACCGCATGTTCCGTCTCCTCGACGAGAACCGCGAGGTCGAGGATCGTCCGGGAGCGGGGCCGCTGCCGCACGGGGGCGCGACGATCCGCTTCGACCGCGTGAGCTTCAGCTACGACGGCAAGCGGCAGATCCTGCGCGACCTGTCGTTCGAGGTGCCGGCGGGAGGCAAGGTGGCGGTGGTGGGCGCGAGCGGCGCGGGCAAATCCACGCTGGCGCGGCTGCTCTACCGCTTCTACGACGTGAACGGGGGCGCGGTGCTGGTGAACGGCGTGGACATCCGCGACGTGACGCAACCGAGCCTGCGCGCGGCGATCGGCATCGTGCCGCAGGACACCGT
>JAHZNX010000180.1 GCA_020028375.1 Betaproteobacteria bacterium
TCGGAGCCCGGTGAAGTCCATCCGCTACAAGGGCCCGATCACGAAAGCCGCGCTGGCCCTGTTCGTGACCGCCTTTATCATGCTCGGCTATCTGGGCACCCTCTCGGTCACCGAGGGCCGCACCCTCGCGGCCCAGGTCTTCACGTTCATCTATTTCGCGTTCTTCCTGCTGATGCCGTGGTACACCCGGGCCGACAAGACCCGGCCCGAGCCCGAACGGGTGACCGGGTGATGCGCGCGGCCATGGCGCTGGCAAGAACGCTGGCGTGCCTGCTGCTGGCGGCGCCGCTCTCTGCGGCCGCATCGGAAAGCGTCAAGCTCGATCGGCTGCCCGCCGACGTGAGCCCGCACGACGCGATCTCGCTGCAGCGCGGCGCACACGTCTACGTGAACTACTGCCTGGGCTGCCACAGCACCGGCTATATGCGTTATGAGGGGCTGCGGGACTTCGGTCTGACGGAGCAGCAGATCAAGGACAACCTGATTTTCACCGGCGCCAAGATTGGCGACCTCATGAAGATCGCGATGGACCCCAAGGAGTCCAGGGAGTGGTTCGGCACGCCGCCGCCGGACCTCACTGTGATCGCGCGCTCGCGCGCCTCCGGCGACGGCAGCGGCGCGGACTGGCTCTACAGCTACCTGCGCGGCTTCTATCGCGACCCGTCGCGCCCCACCGGCTGGAACAATACGGTATTCCCGAACGTGGCCATGCCCCACGTGCTGTGGCAGCTGCAGGGCGAGCAGGTCCTCAAGACCGAGGTGCGGTCGATCCCGCGCGGGAGCAAGGGCGAGGTGGAGAAGCACGAGGTGCAGAGGCTCGTGCTGGAGAAGCCCGGTTCGATGAGCGCCGCCGAATACGACCGCATGGTGGCCGACCTGGTGAACTTCCTGGTCTACGTGGGCGAGCCTTCCCGGCAATTCCGCATCGATCTGGGCATCTACGTACTGATGTTCCTCGGCGTGCTGTTCGTGCTGGCCTACCTGCTCAAAAAGGAATACTGGAAGGACGTGCACTGAGACATGATGACCCTGTACTCCGGCACGACCTGCCCGTTCAGCCAGCGCTGCCGCATCGTGCTCTACGAGAAGGGCATGGACTTCCAGATCGTGGATGTCGACCTCTTCAACAAGCCGGAAGACCTGGCGGTGATGAATCCCTACAACCAGGTGCCGGTGCTGGTCGAACGCGATCTCATCCTGTACGAGTCGAACATCATCAACGAGTACATCGACGACCGCTTCCCGCACCCGCAGCTGATGCCCGCCGACCCGGTGATGCGCGCCCGCGCGCGCCTGTTCCTGTTCCGCTTCGAGCGCGAGCTCTTCAGCAACATCGAGACGATCGAGAAGGGCACGCAGAAGCAGGGCGACAAGAGCCGCGCCATCATCCGCGACAACCTGACCCAGATCGCGCCGGTGTTCGTCAAGCAGAAATTCATGCTGGGCGAGGAGTTCACCATGCTCGACGTGGCGATCGCGCCGCTCTTGTGGCGGCTCGACCATTACGGCATCTCCGTGCCCAAGACCGGCGCGCCGCTCATGAAGTACGCGGAGCGCCTGTTCAGCCGGCCCGCGTTCATCGACGCGCTCACCGCCTCCGAGAAGGTCATGCGGAAATAGCAAGCCATGGCGGAAAAGTCGACCAAGCCATATCTGATCCGGGCCATCCACGAATGGTGCTCGGACAGCGGCCTGACGCCCTATCTCTCGGTGAAGGTCGACGCCCAGACCCGCGTGCCGGCGGAGCACGTCAAGAACGGCGAGATCGTGCTCAACATCGGAACCGACGCCACGTACCGGCTCACGATCGGCAACGAGCGGATCCAGTTCGCAGCGCGCTTCAACGGCGTCTCGCGCGAGTGCTCGATCCCGATCGAAGCCGTGACCGGCATCTTCGCCAGGGAGAACGGGCAGGGGCTGGTCTTCCCGCGCGACGCGGCGCAGGAAACCGCCGCCGGCTCCCCCGCTCCCGACACGACCCCGCCCGCTTCCCCCACCAACGGCGGCAAGCCCAAGCTGCAAGTCATCAAGTAGCGGGCTTCATCCCGCACGGCGGCGGATTTCCCGTATCACCACGCTGTTGTCGAGCTCGCCCTCGCCCGCGGCGACGCAGCCCTGCATCAAGCCGGTGTAGGTCTCCGCGAGCGGCAGGCGCTGCCCGAGTCGGCGCGCCTGCCCGGCCATCAGCGCGAAGTCCTTGAGCGATTGCGTGACGAAGCCGTGCGGCGCGAAATCTCCCCTTACCATCTTGGCGCCCTTGATGTCCATGACCTGCGAGTAAGCCGCAGATTCGCGTGCGACGGCGAGGAACGCGGCGGCATCAAGCCCCATGCGCTCGGCGAACACCAGCCCTTCGGCGAGGGCGGCGCGGTTCACGCCGAGAATCAGGTTGATCGCGAGCTTGGCGCGCGCGCCATTGCCGGCCGCGCCGACATGATGCCGGCGCGGGCAGATCGCATCGAGCACGTCGCTCGCCCCGTCTGCCGCCGCGCGATCGCCGCCGATGAGGCCCAGCGCCTCGCCCCGTGCCGTCTGCTCGCTGGTGCCGGATACGGGCGCCTCCGCGAAGCGCAGGCGCCCGCCGGCGAGCCGCGCCGCGAGCGCGGCGATGCGGTCGGGATCGCAGGTGCTCACGCAGATCACGGTGAGGGGAGAGGCGTCCTGCGGCCGTGACGCCACGAGCCCGCGCGGGCCCTCGATCGCTTCCTCCACCTGCTCGGTGTTGAACACGGCCAGCACGACCCTGTCACAGGCGCCGGCGATCTCTTCGGTTGAGCGCGCGGCGCGGCCGCCCAACGCCACGAGCGGCGCGAGCTGGTCTGCGGAGATGTCGTACCCCAGCACGCCGAAGCCAGCCGCGAGCAGCCGCTTCGCGCAGGCCATCCCCATCAATCCCGTGCCGATCACACCGACAGGTTTACGTCCTTGTGTCATGCGTCCTCCTTCGCAACGAACACGCGCGATCCCGGCGATTCCGCCATTTTACGAGCCACCGGTCACGAGCCACGAGTCACGCTTTCTCGGTCTATAATGTCGCCCCGAGCCGGCATAGCTCAGTGGTAGAGCAACCGCCTTGTAAGCGGTAGGTCGTCTGTTCGAGTCAGACTGTCGGCACCGGCGCCACAGGGTCGTTGCAGCGCGGCGGGTCGCCGGCAGCGCGCTTCACTGCGACGCGGCCGGTGGCGCGCGGGAACCTTTGGAAATTTCCCGGTCCAATAGCGCGGTAGCCAGGGGGGGTCCGGCGGCCCCTTTGAAAACCGCTCAGCCGGACATAGATAGGGGTGGAGAAAAACCGGGCGGCGCTGTTCGGCGACCGCTTGCTGAGGTTGCATGATCAAAGTCGAGAACCTGGTGAAGGCCTTCGGCCCGAAGCTCGCGGTGAACGACATCTCGTTCACGGTCGAGCGCGGCGAGGTTCTGGGCTTCCTCGGCCCCAACGGCGCCGGCAAGTCCACCACCATGCGCATGATCACGGGATTCATACCGCCGACGGCGGGACGGGTGACGATCGGCGGCCACGACATGCTGGAGGACCCGCTGCCGGCGAAGCGCCTGATCGGCTACCTGCCCGAGAACGCTCCGGGTTACGCCGACATGACGGTGCACGGCTTCCTCAGCTTCGCCGCCGAGCTACGCGGGCTCAAGGGCGGCGCGCGCAAGCAGGCTATCGGCCGCGCGGTCGAGCTGTGCTTCCTCCAGAACGTCCTCCACCAGACCATCGACACGCTCTCCAAGGGCTACAAGCACCGCACCGGCCTCGCGCAGGCGCTGATCCACGATCCCGACGTGCTAATCATGGACGAGCCGACCGACGGGCTCGATCCCAACCAGAAGCACGAGGTGCGCGGCTTGATCAAGCGCATGGGCGAGAACAAGGCGATCATCTTCTCGACCCACATCCTGGAAGAGGTCGAGGCGGCGTGCACCCGCGTCATCATCATCGACCGCGGCCGGATCGTCGCGAACGGGACGCCGGCGGAACTGAAGGCGCGCTCGCCGGAGGGGCGGCTCGAGGACGTGTTCCGCGCGATCACGCTCCCCGACACGGTCAAGGCATGAACGCCTGGTCCAACATCAAGGCGATCGTGAAGCGCGAGCTGGGCGGCTATTTCACGTCCCCCATCGCCTACGTGTTCCTGGTGATCTATCTTCTCCTCACCGGCTTCTTCACCTTCACGGTCGGCAGCTTCTTCGAGCGCGGCGAGGCTTCGCTCGTGTCGTTCTTCACCTGGCATCCCTGGCTCTATCTCTTTCTCGTGCCCGCGGTCGGCATGCGGCTGTGGTCGGAGGAGCGCCGGCTCGGCACGATGGAGCTGCTGCTCACGATGCCGGTGACGACCTGGCAGGCGATCATCGGCAAGTTTCTCGCCTCGTGGCTGTTCCTCGCGCTCGCGCTCGCGCTCACCTTCCCGGTCGTGATCACGGTGAACTGGCTGGGCAACCCCGACAACGGGGTAATCTTTGCGGGCTACGTGGGGAGCATCCTCCTCGCCGGGTCCTACCTCGCGGTGAGCAGCATGACATCCGCCATGACGCGCAACCAGGTGATCAGCTTCATCCTGTCGGTGCTGATCTGCCTGTTCCTGATCCTCGCGGGCTACGAGCCCGTGACCGGGCTGCTGTCGCGCGTCGCGAGCCCGCGTGTCGTCGAGGTCGTTGCCGCGTTCTCCGTGATGACGCACTTCGAGGGCTTCCAGCGCGGGGTGCTCGACACGCGCGATGTCGTTTTCTTCGCCTCGGTGATGGGTTTCGCGCTCTTCGCCACGGGCGTCGTCATCCGCAACCAGAGGGCGGGGTAGCGCCATGCGAAGCAAGCACCTCGAAACCCTGCTCTACTCGACCGGCGGCGTGATCGCGTTGCTCGCGGCGCTGATCGCCGGCAATTTCATCGTGAGCGCGTTCAATCTGCGCGCCGATTTGACCGAGGGCGACGTCTACACGCTGTCGCCCGGCACGAGAAAAGTGCTCGCCCGGCTCGAGGCGCCGGTCAAGCTCCGCCTCTACTACTCGCAGGGCAGCGAGGCGGTGCCGGTGGGACTCAAGACCTTCGCCAAGCGCGTGGAGGACCTGCTGAACGAGTACAAGGCGGCGGGCGGCGGCAAGGTGGTGCTCG
>JAHZNX010000181.1 GCA_020028375.1 Betaproteobacteria bacterium
CTCGCCGGGAACCCTTCCCCGCCAGCCGAGCGCTACGACCTCGTCAAGCCGCGCTCCGCCTGCCCGCAGTGCGGCCACTTGATACCGGCGATCGAGAACATCCCGCTGGCGAGCTACATCGCTCTGCGGGGAAAGTGCTCCCATTGCGGCGTCGCGATCTCGCTGCGCTATCCCGTCGTCGAGGCCCTGTCCGGCGCGTTCGCCGGTTACATCGCCTGGCGCTACGGGTTCACCGCCGCCGCGCTGGGCGCGCTCCTCTTCGCGTGGGCGATGATCGCGCTCGCCTTCATCGATCTCGACACGTTCTATCTGCCCGACAGCATCACGCTGCCGCTGCTGTGGGCGGGCCTCCTGTTCAACGCCGGCGGCACCTTCACCGACCTGCACTCGGCGGTCATCGGCGCCGCGGCCGGCTACGTCGCGCTCTGGACCGTGTTCTGGGCCTTCAAGTTCGCGACCGGTAAGGAGGGCATGGGTTACGGCGACTTCAAGCTGCTCGCCGCGATCGGGGCCTGGCTCGGCTGGAAGATGCTGCCGCTCACGATCCTCGCGTCCTCTCTCGTCGGCGCGGTGGTGGGGATCGGGTTGATCGTGTTCGCGAAGCATGCGCGCGAGAAGCCGATCCCGTTCGGCCCCTACCTCGCGGTCGCCGGCGTAATCGCCATGTTCTGGGGCGAGCGGATCAACAGGTACTACCTCGAGCTCTTCTAGCATGCCGTTCTGCGTCGGACTCACCGGCGGCATCGGCTCGGGAAAATCCGTTGTGTCCGGCCTGTTCGAGGCGCTGGGCGCGGCGGCGGTGGATACCGACGAGGTTTCGCGCGCGCTGACCGGCCCGGGCGGCGCCGCGATTGCCGCGATACGGGAACGGTTCGGTCCCGGCTCGATCGGCCCCGACGGCGGCCTCGACCGCGAGCGGATGCGGCTGCTGGTATTCCGGGACGCGGCGTCGCGACAGCAGCTCGAGGCGATCCTGCACCCGCAGATCCGCGCCCGCACGCGCGCCGCCATCGACGCGGCGCGCGGACCCTATGTCATCGTGGTGGTACCGCTCCTGTTCGAGACCGGGGCCTGCATGGAGCTCGTCCGGCGCGTACTGGTCGTGGACTGCGACGAGGCGGAGCAGGTGCGCCGCGTCGTGGCCGCGCGGGGGCTCGCCGCGGAGGAAGTGCGCCGGATCATGGCGACGCAACTGCCGCGCGCCGAGCGCCTGCGGCGCGCCGACGACGTGCTGCATAACGACGGCGGCATCGAAGCGCTGCGCGGCCAGGTCGGTGAGCTCCATGTCCGCTATCTCGAGCTCGCGCGCCGGGCGTGAGCGGAGGAGCGTAGTGCCCGCCGCCGCCAACTGGCGCTTTATATTTTTCAGGTTTTGATGAATACTGGCCACGCATCAGAACCCAACCGGACCGCCGCCGGCCATCCCAAGGTGATCAGCTACGAGCATCCACTGAGCGAGCGCGTGCGCACGCTGCTGCGGCTCGAGGACCTGTTCGAGCGCGTCGATTATTTCCTGCACAAGAACGACGCGCACGAGCATCACGTCGCCCTGCTCTCGATCTTCGAGATCCTGGAGGTGTCGGGGCGCGCCGACCTCAAGTCCGACCTGCTGCACGAGCTGGAGCGCCAGAAGCACTCGCTCGAGTCGCTGCGCGACAACCCCGAGGTCTCGGGCGAGGCGCTCGACAACGTGCTGTGGCAGATCGACCAGTCCTCATCGCGGCTCATCAAGGCCCCGGGCAGGATCGGTCAGGAGCTGCGCGAGAACGAGTGGTTGATGAGCATCCGGCAGCGCACCGGGATCCCCGGCGGCGTCTGCGAATTCGATCTGCCCTCGTACCATTACTGGCTGCAGCAGGGGGCGGAACAGCACCGCCACGATCTGCAACTGTGGCTTGCACCTTTTCTGCCGATGCGGGACGCCATCGCGATCGTGCTGCGGCTTCTGCGCGAGTCGGGCAAGACCACCTCGCAGATCGCCTACCAGGGCATCTACCAGCAGATGATGGCGGGCCGCCTCTCGCAGATGCTGCGCATACGGATGAAGCGCGAGTACCACTGCGTGCCGGAGATCAGCGCGAACAAGTACGCGCTCAACATCCGCTTCACCACCCAGGAAGGCATTCAGCGGCCCAAGGCAGCCGATGCCGATGTCGAGTTCGAGCTGACCTTCTGCAATCTTTAGGAATGTGGGCCGGCGGCAACCGACATAATCCTGAGGAGCAAGACATGAATCAGGAACCGAGCCTCGTCCCCTGCCCGACATGCGGCAAGAGCGTGTCGTGGACGCCGGCAAGCGCGTGGCGCCCGTTCTGCTCGGAGCGCTGCAAGCTGATCGATCTCGGTGCGTGGGCGACCGAGCGCTATCGCGTGCCAGTGGTCGAGGACAAGGATCAGCCGGAAACCGCTCCCCCGGGCGAGACGCCGGGCAGCAGATCCTAGTCCAGTTCTGTCCTCGAGCGTGGAACCTTGAACCTGGAATCCCGGGGCTCGTCCGGCCACGCTGCCCGCATCATGCTGATGCCGTGCGCGCCGTGGCGCCACGCCGTCTCCAGGTCCGATGGCTTCAGTCCGCCGAGCGCATACACCGGCAGCGCGCAATCCTCGAGCAGCGCCCCGAAACGCGCCCAGCCGAGCCCGGCCGCGCCGGGGTGGGTGGGCGTCGGAGCTACCGGCCCCAACACCGCGAAGTCCGCTCCCACTGCCTGCGCCCGCGCGAGCTCCCCGGCGTCGTGACACGAGGCGCCCACGAGCCCGAGATCGGGCCGCTGCCGGATCTCCATCAGTTGCGCCGCCGTGAGGTGCACGCCGTCGGCGCCAAGCTCGCGCGCAAGCTGCGGGCTGCCGTTCACCAGCACGCGCGCGCCGTGGGCGCGGGCGCGCTCTATCACACGCGCGGCAAGGTCCCGCATCTCTTTTTCGCCCAGCTCCTTCTCGCGCACCTGCACGAGCCTCAATCCCCGCGCGAGCGCCTGCTCGAGCCGCCGCAGCAGTTCGGCCCGCCCCAGCTCTAAGGCGTGGGTGATCGCGTAGACCGCCGGCAGCGCCAAGGCCCGCAGGATCGGCGCGTTGGCGGGTAGCAGCGGGTCGACCGAGATGGCATCCGGCGACTGCCAGACGAAACGCTGGCTCTCGCGCCCATGCAGGGATCCCGACCATTTCACAACCCGGAAGAAACGCAGTCGCACGGCGGCGTGCGCGTAGTCGAAGTCGCGCGTGAGCCACGGATAGGCCGTCTCGACGTCGATGCCGAGCTCCTCGTGCAGCTCGCGTGCGAGCGCCGGCAGCGGCGCCTCACCGGCCTCGATCTTGCCGCCGGGAAACTCCCAGTAGCCGGCATAGACCTTGCCCGCCGGCCGCTGGCCGAGGAGAAAGCAGCCGTCGGGGCGCGTGATGACCGCCGCGGCGACTTCGACGCGAGCAGAAGGTCGACGACTGACGCCCGTCCTGAGCGAAGTCGAAGCGGCTGACGACTGGCGCTCGTCCTGAGCGAACTCGAAGGAGCTGCCGCTCGCTTCCGTCCTTCGCCTTCTGCCTTCCGCCTTCATTCGTCCTTTCGCCTTCCGCCGTCCCCCTTCAGCCGCTGACTGCCCGCCCAGTCGCGCGCGAACTGCCAGGCCACGCGCCCGCTGCGCGAGCCGCGCTGCATGGCCCACTGCAGCGCGGCGCGCTGCACCTCCTCGCTGCGGGCGCCCGGCGCCTTGAAGTGCTCCAGCCACACGCCGACGATCTTCAGATAGTCGTCCTGGTCGAAGGGGTAGAACGCCGCCCACACGCCGAAACGCTCGGAGAGCGAGATTTTTTCCTCCGAGGTCTCGCTCGGGTGGATCTCCTCGCCGACATGCTTGTACTCGAGGTTTTCCTGCATGTACTCCGGCATCAGGTGGCGCCGGTTGGAGGTGGCGTAGATGATGCAATTGTCCGTGGCGGCGGCGATCGAGCCGTCCAGCACGACCTTGAGCGCCTTGAATCCCGGCTCGCCGGCGTCGAACGAGAGATCGTCGCAGTAGAGCACGAAGCGTTCCGGCCGCTCGCCGATGCGGTCCACGATGTCGGGGAGGTCGATCAGGTCGTGCTTTTCCACCTCGATCAGCCGCAGGCCGCGCGGCGCGTACTTGTTGAGCACCGCCTTGATGAGCGAGGACTTGCCGGTGCCGCGCGCGCCCGTGAGCAGCACGTTGTTGGCGGGATAGCCCTCCACGAACTGGCGGGTGTTGCGCTCGACCAGCTCCTTCTGGGCATCGATGCCCTGGAGGTCGCGCAGCGCGATGCGGTGCACGTGCCGCACCGGCTCGATGTGGCTGCGGCCGTTCTTCTTGCGCCAGCGGAAGGCGATGGACGCGCCCCAATCCGTCGCCGGGGTCTCCCGCGGCAGCAACCGCTCCAGCTGGTCCACCAGCGATTCGGCGCGCGCCAGCAGTTTCGAAACGTCAGCCATAAACAGTCAAATAGACGTAGCGCAATGGATGCGGAATCAAATCAACTTTGCGATTGTAATGGTTTCCTTGGCGCTCTTGGCGTCCTGGGCAGTTCAGGATCACCTACGTCCGGTATTCCGCGTTGATCGTCACGTAGTCATGCGAGAGATCGCAGGTCCACACCGTCGCGGCGGCGGTCCCGCGGTTCAACGCGACCCGCACCGTGATCTCGGGCTGCTGCATGACGCGCGCTCCGTCCGCTTCCAGGTAGCCGGGACTGCGCCCGCCGTTCTTCACGACCAGCACGTCGTCGAGGTAGAGGTCGACCTTGTCCACCGCGAGGTCGGGCACGCCGGCATAGCCGACCGCCGCGAGTATCCGGCCGAGGTTGGGATCCGACGCGAAGAACGCGGTCTTCACCAGCGGCGAATGCGCGATCGCGTACGCGACCTTCCGGCACTCCTCCTCCATCCGCCCGCCTTCAACGCGCACGGTGATGAACTTGGTTGCGCCCTCGCCGTCGCGGATGATGGCCTGCGCGAGCTCCGCGGCCACCGCCGAAACGCCTTCCAGCAGCGCCCCGTACGCCGCGCTTTTCGCGCCGCCGATCTCCATCATGCCGGCCTGGCCCGTCGCGACCAGCATGAAGGCGTCGTTGGTCGAGGTGTCGCCGTCCACCGT
>JAHZNX010000182.1 GCA_020028375.1 Betaproteobacteria bacterium
CGCCACGGTGCGCTCCAGCCCGGTGCCGACCAGCGGCTTTTCGGGCCGCAGGCAGGGCACCGCCTGGCGCTGCATGTTCGAGCCCATCAGCGCGCGGTTCGCGTCGTCGTGCTCGAGGAACGGGATGAGAGAGGCCGCGACCGACACCGCCTGCGACGGCGCGACGTCCATGTACTCGATGCGGTCGGGAGTTGCCATCGTGAACTCGTTGTGATTGCGGCAGGAAATCAGCTCGTCGGTGAAGCGGTTGTGCTTGTCGAGAGCGGCGTTGGCCTGCGCAATCATGTAGCGCCCCTCCTCGATCGCGGAGAGGTAATGGATCTCGTCCGTCACGCGCCCGTCCTTCACCTTGCGGTACGGCGTCTCCAGGAAGCCGTACTCGTTGGTGCGCGCGTAGAGCGCGAGCGAATTGATGAGGCCGATGTTCGGCCCTTCCGGCGTCTCGATCGGGCACACACGCCCGTAGTGCGTGGGATGCACGTCACGCACTTCGAACCCGGCCCGTTCGCGCGTGAGTCCCCCCGGCCCCAGTGCGGACACGCGCCGCTTGTGGGTGATCTCGGACAAGGGATTCGTCTGGTCCATGAACTGCGAGAGCTGCGAGGAACCGAAAAACTCGCGGATCGCGGCCGATACCGGCTTGGCGTTGATCAAGTCATGCGGCATCAGGTTCTCGGACTCGGCCTGCGACAGCCGTTCCTTCACGGCACGCTCGACGCGCACCAGGCCCGCGCGGAACTGGTTCTCGGCGAGCTCGCCCACCGAGCGCACGCGGCGGTTGCCGAGGTGGTCGATGTCGTCGATTTCGCCCCTGCCGTTCTTGAGGTCCACCAGGATCTTGATCACCGCGACGATGTCATCGGGCGAGAGTTTCCCGGAACCGGTCAATTCGTTGCGCCCGACCCGGCGGTTGAACTTCATGCGGCCGACCTTGGAGAGATCGTAGGTCTCCTCGGCGAAGAAGAGCCGATGGAACAGCATCTTCACTGCCTCCTCCGTCGGCGGCTCGCCGGGCCGCATCATGCGGTAGATCGCGACCTGCGCGGCCAGCTGGTCGACGGTCTCGTCGATGCGCAGGGTCTGCGAGATGTACGGCCCCTGGTCGAGGTCGTTGGTAAAGATGGTCTGGATCCTGGCGACCGCGGCCTCCCTCAACTTGGCGAGGAGCGGCTCGGTCACCTCGTCGTTCGCGCTGGCGAGGACCTCGCCCGTGCCCTTGTCCACCACGTTGTGCGCGAGCACGCGGCCGATTACGAACTCGTCGGGAACGGCGATGCGGTGCAGCCCGGCCTGCTCCAAGTCGCGCACGTGCTTCACGGTGATGCGCTTGTCCTTGGCGACGATAAGCTTCCCGCCCTTGGTGGCGATGTCGAAGCGCGCGATCTCGCCGCGCATGCGCTCGGGCACCAGCTCGAACTCGACGCCGTCCTTGCCGAGGTGGAACGTGTCCGACACGAAGAACTCGGCGAGGATCTTCTCCGGCGTGTAGCCGAGCGCCTTCAGGAGGATCGTCACCGGCATCTTGCGGCGGCGGTCGACCCGGAAATAGATATAGTCCTTGGGGTCGTACTCGAAGTCGAGCCATGAGCCGCGGTAGGGGATGACGCGCGCGGAGAAGAGCAGCTTCCCCGAGCTGTGCGTCTTGCCGCGGTCGTGCTCGAAGAACACCCCGGGCGAGCGGTGCAGCTGCGACACGATCACGCGCTCGGTGCCGTTGATCACGAACGAGCCGGTGGTCGTCATGAGCGGGATCTCGCCCATGTAGACTTCCTGCTCCTTCACTTCCTTGGCCGTGGGCTTTGGCGCCTCCTTGTCCATGATGACCAGGCGCACCTTGGCGCGCAGCGGCGCGGCGTAGGTGAGACCGCGCTGCTGGCACTCCTTGACGTCGAACGGCGGCTCCCCGAGCGCAAAGCTCACGAACTCCAGGCGCGCGTTCTTCGAGTGGCTCTCGATCGGGTAGATGCTCCTGAACGCCGCCTGCAGGCCCTCGGTCTTGCGCTCGTCCGGCACGACCTTCGCCTGCAGGAACGCCGCATACGAGTCGAGCTGGGTGGCCAGCAGGAACGGCACCGGCAGCACGACGTCGCGCTTGGCGAAGCTCTTGCGGATGCGCTTCTTTTCAGTGAAGGAGTACGCCATATCAGCTCCAGAGAACAATCGGACAAATGGAAATGACCAACGCCGCAATGCCCCCAGCGGCGTGCCGCTCGGGGTGCATGGAAAGTCGCGAACGGTTCAAGAATAGATCCGGGCTGGCAGCGAGCCGCCAGCCGAAACTCCGCCCCACGCCTACTTCAACTCGCCGGTGGCGCCGGCCTCCACCAGCTGCTTGAGGAGGGCCTCGGCGTCGGCCTTGGCGATCCCCTCCTTGACCGGCTTGGGAGCGCCGTCGACCAGGTCCTTGGCCTCTTTCAGGCCGAGCCCGGTCACCGCGCGCACCACCTTGATCACGTTGACCTTGTTCGCGCCCGAGCTGTTCAACATGACGGTGAACTCGGTCTTCTCCTCTGCGGCTGCGGCAGCAGCGCCGCCGCCCGCCGGCGCCGCCACGGCAACCGTCGCCGCGGCTGCAGAAACGCCGAACTTGTCTTCCATGTCCTTGATGAGCTGGGAGAGCTCCAGCACCGTCATGTTCGCGATCGCGTCGAGTATCTCTGCTTTGGCCATAGCCATGTTGCTTGCTCCTGTGAGAATCAATAGTTGATGGTTTCGATATCCCGGTCGGGCCGACCTTACGCGGGCTGCTGCTTCCTGTCCCTGACCGCCGCCAGCGTCCGCGCGAACTTGCCGGGCACCTCGTTCAAGGTGCGCACGAACTTCGCAATCGGCGCCTGCAGGGTTGCCGCGAGTTGCGCGAGCAGTTCCTGGCGGCTCGGCAGCTTCGCCAGTTCCGCCACTTCCCGGGCCGACATCACCACATTGGGCATGGCGCCGGCCTTGATCACGAACTTCTCGTTGTCCTTGGCAAACCCCTGCAGCACCTTGGCCGCGGCCACAGGATCGCGGGAGATGCCGTATGCAAGAGGTCCCACCATTTTCTCGGTGAGCCCCTTGAACGGCGTGTCCGCGACCGCGCGGCGTGCCAGGGTGTTCTTCAGCACCCGCAAGTACACGCCGGAACCGCGCGCCTTCCTGCGCAAATCCGTCATGTCCCTCACCGTGATGCTGCGGTACTCGGCCAGAATGACCGCCTGGGCTCCGGCAAGCTGCGCGCTCACCTCGGCCACTACCGCCCGCTTCTGCTCCAGATTCAGACTCAAGATCTATATCCTTTCACCAACACGGCGACCGGTGATCCAGGAGTCACATGCGAAACCTGTTTCGGGCACGCCGTCTGCGTAGGATCGCCGGGACTGGGAATCGAGGATCGAGGGCTGAGCGGCCACTGGAACAGCCTCTGACCCAACCATCCTTTCATCCGTTCCCGATAAATTAAACCTCACGGTTCCTACGGTCTTTGACAACCCGCCGGCAGTGCGCCTCCGGCGACCCAAAGTTCTGCCCCGGACGGATCCGGGGCCCCATTCACTGCTGCAGCACGCTCGCCTGGTCCACGCGCACGCCCGCGCCCATCGTGCTCGATACCGAGATCTTCCTGAGGAAGATCCCCTTCACGCCGGACGGCTTGGACTTGTTCACGGCTTCGACCAGGGACTTCAGGTTCTCGACCAGCGCGTCCACCGAAAAGGAAGCGCGCCCGATCGTGCACTGGACGATACCGGCCTTGTCGGCGCGATACTGGATCTGGCCGGCCTTCGCGTTCTTGATCGCGGCTGCCACGTCCTGCGTCACCGTCCCCACCTTGGGGTTGGGCATGAGGCCCCGCGGTCCGAGGATCTGGCCGAGGCTCCCCACCACGCGCATCGCGTCCGGCGATGCGATCACGACGTCGAAATCGATCTTCCCGCCCTTGATCTCGCTGGCGAGATCCTCGTACCCGACGATGTCGGCGCCGGCGTCCTTCGCCTGCTGGGCCTTGTCGCCCTGCGCGAAGACCGCGATCCGCACGCTCTTGCCGGTTCCCTTCGGCAGCACCACCGAGCCGCGCACGGTCTGGTCCGACTTCGAGGCGTCGATCCCGAGATTGAGGGAGACATCCACCGATTCGTCGAACTTCGCGGTGGCGCCCTCCTTCACCAACTTGAGCGCCGCCTGCGCCGGATACGATTTGTCGCGATCCACCTTCGCGCGCAGCGCGTTATAGCGTTTGGAAGCCAATTAGAGGCCCTCCACGTCGACGCCCATGCTGCGGGCGCTGCCGGCGACGGTGCGCACCGCCGCATCGAGATCCGCCGCGGTGAGATCGGGCATTTTTGCCTTGGCGATCTCCTCGGCCTGCGCGCGCGTGATCTTGCCGACCTTGTCGCTGTTGGGGCGGGCGCTGCCCTTCTCGATCTTCGCCGCCTTCCGGATCAGCACGCTCGCCGGCGGCGTCTTCATCACGAAGGTGAAGCTCTTGTCCTGGTAGGCGGTGATGACCACGGGCACGGGCAAACCGGGCTCCATCTTCTGGGTCTGGGCGTTGAACGCCTTGCAGAACTCCATGATGTTCAGTCCGCGCTGGCCGAGCGCCGGCCCGATCGGCGGGCTGGGATTTGCCTTGCCCGCCGGCACCTGCAGCTTGATGATGCCAACTACCTTCTTTGCCATGCCATTCTCCTTCGGGTCCTGACGAGCCCGGATTCAGGAGTATCCCTTACCGGCTCTCCCCGTGTATCCAGTCTTGCGGTCGTAACGCGTCGCAGCTGAATCCTTGATCCCGGGTCCTGCCCCTACGCCTTTTCCACCTGGCCGAATTCCAGCTCGACCGGGGTGGAGCGGCCGAATATGGTCACCGATACCCGCAGCTTGCTCTTGTCGTAATTCACGTCCTCGACGTTGCCGTGGAAGTCCGCGAAGGGGCCTTCCTTGACCCGCACCGCTTCGCCCACCTCGAACAGCACCTTCGGGCGCGGCTTCTCCACGCCCTCCTGGATCTGGTGCAGGATGTTCTGCACCTCCTTCTCCGAGATCGGCGTGGGCTTGGTCGCGGTGCCGCCGACGAAACCGGTCACCTTGGCCGTGTTCTTCACCAGGTGCCAGGTGTCGTCCGTCAT
>JAHZNX010000183.1 GCA_020028375.1 Betaproteobacteria bacterium
TGGCGATGTCGGCGGGCCTCGCGCTCGCGTTCGCCGCAGCCGCGGCGTTCATCGGCTGGAAGGTGCGGCGCGAGGCGAAGGTGCGGCCCTTCGTCGCAAGCTTGACCGAGCTCGAGCGCGACGAGAAAGCGCTGGAGCCGCGCGAATGAGCGCTTTTTTTGAGGCCCTGGCGCGCCGGCGCGAGGCGCTCGTCGAGCGCTCGACCGCGCAGCGCCGCGAACTCACCGAAGCGGTGACGGGCGTGCGGAGCGCCTCCGCCGAGCCCCTGCTCCTCGGCGCCGGAATCGCGGCCACGCTGCTGGCCTCCTCCCCGAAGCTGCGCGCCTGGGTGGTCAGGGGCTGGGCCGTCTACGCTTTCGTCCGGCAGCTTTTCTCCCGATGACACAGCCCGACGCGATCGCTGCAGCGCCCGGGACACTGCAGCGGCTCAAGCTCTATTTCGAGCAGCACGAGCGCGAAGTCGCGGTCGTTTTCTTCAGCGGCGGTTTCGGCTTCGACATCCTGACCGCCGGGAACATCGATTCCTGGCTCACCATCGGCCAGCAGGCGCTCTACCTCCTCGCCATCACCGCGGTGCTGCTGCACATGTTCCTCGAGCAGAGCGCGCCGCCGCCCGTCCTCGCGCAGCTCACCGCGCCGAAGCGCTGGTACTACGAGTACCGCTCCGCGCTCATCCACTTCGCGCTGGGCGCGCTGATGAACCTTTATGCCATCTTCTTCTTCAAGAGCTCTTCCCTCCTCGTGTCCTTCGGGTTCCTCGCGTTCCTCGTGGTGCTCTTGATCGCCAACGAGTCCCGGCGCTTCAAGGCGCTCGGCATGCACGTCAAGTTCGCGCTGCTCTCGCTATGCTTCCTCGCGTTCTCCGCCGCCTTGACGCCGGTCGTCGCCGGCTCGATCGGCCTCGGCATGTTCCTGCTGTCGATGCTCGTCGGCTGCCTGCCCCCCGTCGCAGCGGCGTGGTGGATCCGCTCGCGCAGGCCCGCGCTATTCCTGCAGGCGCGGCGGCAAATCCTGCTGCCCCTGGGTTGCGTGCTCGTGGCCTTTCTCGCCTCCTACCTCCTGCGGGTGATCCCGCCGGTGCCGCTCTCCATCCCCTTCATCGGCGTCTATCACGGCGTGGAGCGTACCGAGGAAGGCTACCGCCTCGCCCACGAGCGGACCTGGTGGCGCTTCTGGCACAACGGCGACCAGCAGTTCCGCGCGCAGCCCGACGACAAGGTCTACGTGTACTTCCGCGTCTTCTCGCCCGGGCGCTTCTCCGACGAGGTGCGGATGCGCTGGTACTGGAAGCCCGGGGAGGGCCGGCGCTGGGCGCTGCAGGACACGATTCCCATCAAGATCGTCGGCGGCCGCAAAGAGGGCTTCCGCGGTTACGGCGTGAAGGCAAACTACCAGCCCGGGCCCTGGAAGGTCCAGGTGGAAACCACCGACGGCCGCGAGATCGGCCGCGTCTACTTCGAGCTGGAGAACTTTCCCGCGGTGCCGCGCTTGCTGACCACGGAGCTCGACTGACCCAGTCCCATCCTCGCGTAGCGCTCCTTGACCTCCGCGAGAGAGCGACCGCCGCCTACGGCTGCACGTTGACGTTCGTCAAGTCGGTATCGGCCTGCTTCGTTTCGTTGACAACCGTCAGTTGGAAAGTCAGGGTCACCGCGCTCGCCACAAACGGAGCGATGAACATCGCGACTGCGCTGTTGGCGCCGCTCAGGGAAACGGGCGGCCCGCCGGTCTGCGCCCACGAAAACGAGTCGATGTTGCCTTCGCTGTCCGATCCGTCGAGCGTCACGAGCGAACCGGATACCACGGTCTGATCGGGACCCGCAATTGCGACCGGATCGAACGCCTGACTGCAAAATTGCGCGTCGCCGAAGCATATCGCGACCGACGTGTCGCCACCGCATCCGAGCAACGCCGTCAGCGAGAACCACGCGAGCAACCAACGCTTTGCCCGCAACACAACTACTCCTCCTGACCAACCTCGATCGAGCCTTCAGCGCGCGTTCCTTGCCCTCGGGTGTCTTGGGACTGGTTGCTAGCGCGCCGTGAATTTTGCATTCCCGACAAAAACCTCCGTGAGGAAGTGGGTCTGGTTGGATTCGAACCAACGACCAAGGGATTATGAGCGAAGGTAAACAGTTGTTTTCCTAGCGAACGGGCCCGCCCTCACTCGCCCACGCCCGCCGAAACTGTCCAGATTTGTCACGTATAGACTGACGGGACCCTACCCTCGGGTGATGATCGATGACTGATGACTGACGGGAGTTCAGGCCGCCCGCTTCATGCCCTTGCGCGCTTCCTCGAGATCGTAGTCCGCCTGGAGACCCATCCAGAACTGCTCCGACGTGCCAAAGTGCTTCGCGAGCCGGATCGCGGTATCAGCCGTGATGCCACGCTTGCCAAGCACGATCTCGTTGACGCGGCGTGGCGGCACGCCAATTGCGCGCGCAATCGCGTTCTGGCTGAGATCCATCGGCTTGAGGAACTCCTCGAGGAGCACCTCGCCCGGATGAATGTTACGCAGTCGCTTCATTACCATTCCTCAGTGATAGTCAACGATCTCAACATCGCTTGCCTGACCATTGGCGAAGCGAAAACAGATCCGCCACTGGTCGTTGATGCGTATGCTGTACTGCCCGGCCCGGTTGCCCTACAGCGCTTCAAGCCAGTTAGCAGGAGGCACGCGCAGGTCGGCGATGATCCGGGCGTTATTAATCATCCGCAGCTTGCGCCGGGCGATTCTTCGGCCTACTTCAAGCCGCCCGCCGCTTGTCAGGCGGCTTGATCAGAGACTCGGCAGGAATACCCAGCTTGCCGTGAAGCCGCTGGATCATGGCGAGCGTCAGCGGACGCCTGCGGCTGAGGACTTCGTACACGCGATTGATGCGCCCGATCATCGGCACGAGGTCCTTGGGCGTCATTCGCTTCTGCTCCATACGGAACTTGATCGCCTCGACCGGATCGGGCAAGTCGAAGCGATAGTGCTTATTCTCGTACGCCTCGACGAGCGTGACCAGCACGTCTAGGCGCTCGCCTTCGGGCGTGTCGGGTTCCGCCGCCATCAATGCCTCGATCTCCTTCAGCGTGGCGCGGTAATCCGCTTTGGTCTTGATCGGCCTGATTTCCATGTCATCGCCTCTCTCAAATGGTCTGCGCGTCTATCCTGTCGTATTGCGCGTGGGTACCTATGAACCGGACGTACACGACGCGGTACGGATAATTGATCCAGACCACGATGCGGTACTTGTTGCCGGCGATGTTGAACACCACCCGCCCGTCTCGCAGGATACTGGCGCTGCCGAATTCGCGTTTGACCTCGGCGGGCGAGCGCCAGTCCGCTTGGAGCGCATGCCTGTACCACGCCAGCGTCGGTTCCCGCGCGTCCGCATAAGCCGCCTTACCAGTCCAGAACGCGCGCAACGTGGACAGGGCGATCACGCGCATGGCGCAGTATAGTCCCAAATTGGGACTGGCGCAAGAGCGCGGCTTAGGGGAACACTTCTAAGTCGTTGATTGCGTACGTGGGTCTGGTTGGATTCGAACCAACGACCAAGGGATTATGAGCGAAGGTAAACAGTTGTTTTCCTAGCGAACGGGCCCGCCCTCACTCGCCCACGCTCGCCGACGTCGTCCAAAATTGTCACGTTTGCGAGGGGAACAGGGCTCCGTCCCCATTTCACCTCAAACGAGGCAACCTGTGTGTTACAATGTCTTACAGCTGCATGCAAAGGCACATCCCTATGGGCACCCTGACGATACGCCTCGACGAAAAGCTGGACCGCGAGCTGGCGCGCCTCGCCAAACGAACGGGCCGCACCAAGAGCGAGGTCGCGCGCGAGGCGCTGCGCCGGCAGTTGTCGATCCAGCGGTTCCGGGCGCTGCGCCGTGAAGCCATGCCCTACGCGGCGGCCGCCGGCTATCTCACAGATGAGGACGTGTTTCGCGACGTTTCGTGAGGGTTTTCCCCGACACGAACGTCCTCGCCGCTGCCATCGCCGCCCGTGGCCTCTGCAGCGAGCTCCTGGAAATCATCATTCACGACCACGAGCTGCTGACATGCCAGGCGGTTCTCGACGAGCTGGAACGCGTCCTCGCTGAGAAGCTTCGCCTGCCCCCGCCGATTGCCGGCGGCTTTCTTAGCTTGATACGAGCCGAGGGCACAATCATCAAACCGCCGCGCGAGATCCCACCCATCCGGATCAAGGACGCCGATGACATCCCCATCCTCGCCTGCGCCATCGCCGGCAAAGCGGATGTGTTCGTGACCGGTGACAAGGAATTGCTCAATCTCCGGAAGGCCGAAGGCTTGGTCGTCGTGTCGCCCCGGGAGCTGTGGCTTCAACTCCTGGGGCCAGAAAGCAGTCCCAGTAGGTAAAGTGGGTCTGGTTGGATTCGAACCAACGACCAAGGGATTATGAGTCCCCTGCTCTGACCGGCTGAGCTACAGACCCCAGCAGGGAATTATAGCGAGGGGAAGGAAAACCACCCTCACCCCAACCCTCTCCCTGAGGGAGAGGGGGGGAAGGTTAACCTTCCTGGTCGAGGAAGCTGCGCAGCCGCTCGGAGCGCGAGGGGTGGCGGAGCTTCCGCAGCGCCTTCGCCTCGATCTGGCGTATGCGCTCGCGGGTGACGTCGAACTGCTTGCCGACCTCCTCCAGCGTGTGGTCGGTGTTCATCTCGATGCCGAAGCGCATCCGCAGCACCTTGGCCTCGCGGGGCGTGAGGGTGTCGAGCACGTCCTTGGTGACGCCGCGGAGACTCGCGTAGACCGCCGCCTCGTTGGGCGCGACGGTGGACTGGTCCTCGATGAAATCGCCGAGATGCGAGTCGTCGTCGTCGCCAATCGGCGTCTCCATCGAGATCGGCTCCTTGGAGATCTTCAAGATCTTGCGGATCTTGTCCTCCGGCATCTCCATCTTCTCGGCGAGCAGCTGGGGGTCCGGCTCCTGCCCGGTTTCCTGCAGGATCTGGCGCGAGATGCGGTTCATCTTGTTGATGGTCTCGATCATGTGCACCGGGATGCGGATGGTGCGCGCCTGGTCCGCGATCGAGCGC
>JAHZNX010000184.1 GCA_020028375.1 Betaproteobacteria bacterium
CTTGCGATTCCTGAGCGTTTCAATATCAGTGAACACCTCGCTCAGCCGGTAATCAAGGGGCCGATTGATGATGACCCCCCACGGACCGCCCTCGCGCGGTTGCGTCACCAGCACGACGGTCTGGCGGAAGTTGGAGTCAAGGAGCGCCGGGCTCGCGACCAGGAAGATTGCGTTCGCGTCGTTTTCCGCCGCCCCGGCCGGGGTCGCGAACGAAAAAAGGATTAGAAGAACTCGAAAAGCGTCTCGCATCGGCGGAAGCAGCCGGATGGCCGATGCGCTAAGGATACTCCCCTCATCCCCTCCCTTCTCCCAAGGGGAGAAGGGAGCCTTCCCTCTCCACTCGGGAGAGGGTTGGGGTGAGGGGTGATCTAGGTGACGCAGCCGGCGACGGTCGCCTTTGCCGGCTCCACCAGCTCCGGGACCCTCACGCCATTGCGGATGGCGGTCAATTCGGCGAGGATCGCAATCGCGATCTCCGGCGGCGACTTGGCTCCGAGCTTCAGTCCCACCGGCCCGTGCAAGCGTGCAATCTCCTGCTGCGAGAGGTCGAAATCGGCGAGCCGCTGGCGGCGCGCATCGTTGTTTTTCTTCGAGCCGATGGCGCCGACGTAGAATGCCGGCGACTTGAGCGCTTCGAGCAAGGCCATGTCGTCGAGCTTGGGATCATGGGTCAGCGTCACCACCGCGCTGTGGCCGTCGAGGTTCATCTCGGTCACCACTTCGTCGGGCATGCCGCGTTTCAGCTCCACCCCCGCGACGTCCCAGCCTTCGGCGTATTCCTCGCGCGGATCGCATACGGTGACTTGGTAGTCGAGTCCCTGCGCCATCTGCGCGAGGAACGTCGAGAGCTGCCCGGCGCCGATGACGAGCAGCCGCCAGCGCGGCCCGTGCACCGTGGCGAGCGTCGCCCCGTCGAAAGCGAGCAGATCGGTGGACTTGGCGGGGCCGATCGTCACCTTCCCGGTTTTCATGTCGAGCCGCCGCGTCACCAGCTCGTGGCGCTCGACGTGGCCGAGGAGCTCGTCGAGGCCGCTCTCCTTCGTGAGCGGCTCCAGCACCAGCTCGAGCGTTCCGCCGCACGGAAGCCCGAAACGCTTGGCCTCGTCCGCCGAGACGCCGTACTTCGTGGTCGCCGGTTTGTCCTTGACGAGTTCGCCGGAGCGCACTTGCAGGATCATGTCGTCCTCGATGCACCCGCCCGATACGGAGCCGACGACCATGCCGTCATCGCGAATCGCGGTGAGCGCGCCGATCGGACGCGGCGCCGAGCCCCACGTCTTGATGACGGTCGCCATCACCACGCGGCGGCCGGACTTCACCCAATCGGCCGCGCTCTTCAGAACCTGCAGGTCCACGCTGTCCATAACCTTCTCCAGCCATCCGGTACAGGGCTATATTTTATCGTATATAACGGTTCGACGCACGCTCTACAAGAGTAACGAGTGACGAGTGACGAGCGACGAGAAACGAGTAACGAGCGGTGGTTGCGAAGGTCACATGACGGGGGTAGCATGGATTCAAAACCCCCTGCGTCTCACAGCCGCTCCCCCGCATCGCAGCCGGAGCGGAGCGGCGACCCTATCTGGAGGATTTGATGGATATTTCCATTTCCATGACCGTCAACGGCAAAGCCGTAGCCGCGACGCTCGACCCGCGCACGCTGCTCGTCCAGCTTCTGCGCGAGCACCTGCGGCTGACCGGGACCCACGTCGGCTGCGACACCGGCCAGTGCGGCGCCTGCACCGTGCACGTCAACGGCCGCGCCGTGAAATCGTGCAACGTCCTCGCCGCGCAGGTCCAGGGCGCGAAGGTCGTCACTATCGAGGGCATCGCAGCGGACGGCGAACTGCATCCCATGCAGGCGGCGTTTCGCGACCACCACGGGCTGCAATGCGGATTCTGCACGCCGGGCATCGTGATGAACGCGATCGACCTCGTGAAGCAGCACCCCAATCCCTCGGAGGAGACGGTTCGCGCCGGATTGGAGGGCAACTTCTGCCGCTGCACCGGCTATCACAACATCGTCAAGGCGGTGCTCGCCGGCGCCGCCGCGATGAGGAGGTGAGCCATGGACGCGCCCTTGATTGGAAAGTCCGTCAAACGCAAGGAGGACTATCGCTTCCTCACAGGAGGCGGGCGGTTCACCGACGATGTCACGGCTCCGGGACAGGCGCACGCATTCTTCCTGCGCTCGCCGCACGCGCACGCGCGCATCCGCAGCATGGACCTCGAGCGGGCACGCTCCGCCCCGGGCGTGGTGGCCGTATTCTCGGGAGACGATCTCGCGCAAGCGAAGGTCGGCGGGCTCCCCTGCGGCTGGCTCATCACGGGAGTGGACGGCAAGCCGATGAAGGAGCCGCCCTATCCCCCGCTTGCGCAGGGCAAGGTGCGTTATGTCGGCGACCGGGTCGCGGTCGTCATCGCGGACACGCTCAACCAGGCAAAGGACGCTGCCGAGCTGATCGAGGTGGATTACGAGGTGCTGCCCGCGGTGGTGAAGGCGGCCGGCGCGCGCGCGCCCGGCGCGCCCGTGGTGCACGACATGGCGCCTGACAATACGTGCTACGTCTGGGCGCTCGGCGACAAGGGCGCGGTGGAGGCCGCCTTCAAGTCGGCGCATCACGTGACCACGCTCGAGTTCATCAACAACCGCCTCATTCCCAACGCGATCGAGCCGCGCGCGGCGGTGGCGAGCTACTCCGCCGGGGACGACGCCTACACGCTCTACGTGACCTCCCAGAATCCCCATGTCGAGCGCCTGCTGATGACGGCGTTCGTCCTCGGACTGCCCGAGCACAAGGTGCGTGTGATCGCGCCCGACGTCGGCGGCGGTTTCGGCTCCAAGATCTACCTCTATGGGGAAGAGGTGGTGCTCACCTGGGCATCCCGGAGAATCAACCGGCCGGTCAAATGGACCGCCGAGCGCATCGAGTCCTTCCAGTCCGACGCGCATGGACGCGATCACGTGACCAAGGCCGAGCTTGCGCTCGACAAGAGCGGGAAATTCCTGGCGATGCGAGTAACCACCACCGCCAACATGGGGGCGTATCTCTCCACGTTCGCCTCGTGCATCCCGACCATCCTCTACGCGACGCTCCTGGCGGGACAGTACACGACGCCCGCGATCTACTGCGAGGTGACCGCGGTGTTCACCCATACCGCGCCGGTGGACGCCTATCGCGGCGCCGGGCGCCCCGAGGCGACCTACGTGGTCGAGCGTCTCGTGGAAACCGCGGCGCGCGAGCTGGGAATCGACCGCGCCGAAATCCGCCGGCGCAACTTCATCAAGGCATTCCCCTACCAGACCCCGGTCGCGCTGTGCTACGACACCGGGGACTACGACGCGACGCTGACCGACGCCCTGAAGCTCGCCGATGTCGCGGGGTTCGATGCGCGGCGCAAGGAGGCCGAGAAACGCGGCAAGCTCCGCGGCCTCGGTCTCTCGACCTATATCGAGGCCTGCGGCATCGCGCCTTCCAACGTCGCGGGTGCTCTCGGCGCGCGCGCCGGTCTCTACGAAGCGGGCGAGGTCCGGGTCCATCCCACCGGGACGGTCACGGTGTTCACCGGCTCGCACGCCCACGGCCAGGGGCACGAGACCACCTTCGCGCAGGTCGTCGCCGACCGCCTCGGCCTCCCGATCGAGAACGTGGACATCGTGCACGGCGATACCGGCCGGATCCTTTTCGGCATGGGCACCTACGGATCGCGCTCGATCGCGGTCGGCGGCACCGCCATCGTGAAGGCGCTCGACAAGATCGTCGCGAAAGGGAAGAAAATCGCGGCGCACCTGCTGGAAGCCGCCGAAACGGACATCGAGTACGACCGCGGTACGTTCAAGGTCGCCGGCACCGACAAGAAGAAGTCCGTCGCGGAGGTCGCCTTCGCCGCCTACGTGCCGCACAACTATCCGCTCGACAAGCTCGAGCCGGGGCTGAACGAATCGGCGTTCTACGATCCGGCCAATTTCACCTTCCCCGCCGGCAGCCACATCTGCGAGGTCGAGATCGATCCCGCCACCGGCCACACCCGCATCGTCAATTTCACCGCGGTGGACGACTTCGGCAAGGTGATCAACCCCATGATCGTCGAGGGCCAGGTCCATGGCGGGCTCGCGCAGGGTATCGGCCAGGCGCTGCTCGAGGGCTGCGTTTATGATCCGCAGAGCGGCCAGCTCCTTACCGCCACCTATATGGACTACGCGATGCCGCGGGCCGATGACCTCCCCTCCTTCAAGGTCGGGACCCGCGAGACGCCGTGCACGCACAATCCGCTCGGCGTGAAGGGCTGCGGCGAGGCGGGCGCGATCGGCGCGCCGGCGGCGGTGATTAACGCCGTTGTCGACGCGCTCGCACCGCTTGGCGTGCGGGATGTCGAGATGCCCGCGACACCGGAGCGTGTGTGGCGCGCCATCCAGTCGGCAAAGTCGAAGAAATAGGAGACGGACATGCGTGCTTTTGACTATCACCGTCCGAAGAGCGTGAAGGAAGCGCTCACGCTGCTCCGCAAGGTCGAGAACGCGATACCCCTCGCCGGCGGGCAGAGCCTCATTCCCTCGCTGAAGCTGCGGCTTTCCAGCCCCGCGGCCCTGGTCGACCTGGGCGCAATCGAGGAGATGCGCGGCATCAAGCTCGACGGCGGCACGCTCACCATTGGCGCGCTCGCCACCCACGCCGAAGTCGCAGCGTCGAAGGATGTCGCGCTCGGAATTCCCGCGCTCGCGCGCCTTGCCGACGGCATCGGCGACCGCCAGGTGCGCAACCGCGGCACAATCGGCGGCGCCCTCGCTCACAACGATCCGGCGGCCGACTATCCCGCGGTGGTGCTGGGATTGGGCGCGACGGTCAACACCAACAAGCGCGCCATCGCTGCCGACAGATTCTTCACGGGAACGTTCGCGACCGCCCTCAAGGCCGGCGAGATCGTCACCTCCGTCTCCTTTCCGCTGCCCAAGCGCGCGGCCTACGTGAAGTTCCGGCAGCCGGCGTCGCGCTTCGCCATCGTCGGCGTGTTC
>JAHZNX010000376.1 GCA_020028375.1 Betaproteobacteria bacterium
GATGATCCGCCAGTCGATCAAGGTGATCCGGGAGTTCACCGGCAAGCGCCCGGTCGGCTGGATGGGGCCGGGGTTGACCGAGACGCTCGACAGCCCGGACCAGCTCGCCGCGGCGGGCATCCGCTATATCGCCGACTGGGTGATCGACGACGAGCCGTGCGCGATCCGCACGCGCGGCGGCGAGCTCGTGACCCTGCCGTACTCGCTGGAGCTGAACGACATCGCGATGATGGTGGTGCAGCACCACGCGGCGGGGGAATTCGTCACACGCACGATGGATTACTTCGAGCGCGTGTACCAGGAGGGCCGGGAGCGGGCGAAAATCATGGCCATCGCGGTGCATCCCTATATCTCGGGCGTCCCCCACCGCATCAAGTATTTCGAATCCGTGCTGCGGCGCCTGCGGAAGCAGAAGGGCGTGCTGTTCTGGAACGGCGCGCAGATCCTCGACTGGTATCTCAAGGCCCGCGCGCGGTAGAATGAACGGGTCAGGTCCCATCACACCCCCACACGCAAGGAGCGCCCGATGGCAAAGCAGCCCTGGAAAACCGACAACTGGTTCGTGAGCCAGTGGAATTACGCGGACGAAGTGCGCAAGGATTTCAAGTTCGCGAAGAAAATCAAGATTCACGATATCACGTTGCGCGACGGCGAGCAGCAGACCGGCATCATCCTCAGCAAGGATGACAAGATCCGCATTGCCGAGGCGCTGGCCGAAGCGGGCGTGCATCGCATCGAGGCGGGCATGCCCATCGTCTCGCCCTCCGACGCCGAGGCGATCAAGGAGATCGCGAGGCGCAATCTCGGCCCGCAGATCTTTGCTTTCTCGCGCTGCATGAAGGAGGACGTCCAGCGCGCGATCGACACCGGCGTCAACGGCGTAGTGATGGAGATTCCGTCCAGCCAGCACATGGTGGACCTCGCCTACAAGTGGCCGATGGAAAAGGCGATTGAGACCTCGATCGAGGCCACCAAGTTCGCGCAGAAGAACGGTCTGGAAGTGGTGTTCTTCCCGATCGACTTCTCGCGCTCCGAGATGAACTGGGTGCTGAATCTCATCAACCGGGTCGCGACCGAGGGGCACATGGACGCGCTCGCGCTGGTGGACACCTTCGGAGTGGTGTCGCCCCACGCGATGCGGTACTTCGTGCGCGAGGTCAAGAAGCGCATCAACAAGCGGCTCGAAGCGCATTTCCATCAGGACTTCGGCATGGGCGTCGCGAACACCATCATGGCTGCCGCGGAAGGCGTCGAGGTGCTGCACACGACCGTGCTCGGCGTCGGCGAGCGCGCCGGCAACACGCCGATGGAAGAGACCGTCATGGCGCTGCTGACGATGTACGGCGTGGACGTCGGGCTCAAGTACGACAAGCTCACCCCGCTCGCGAACCTGGTGCAGAAGTTGACTGGCGTGGACGTGCCTTCAAACAAGCCCGTCGTCGGCAGGCAGCTCTATCAGATCGAATCCGGCATCATCGCGAGCTGGTACAAGAACTGCGGCGAGGAAAACGCGACCGAGCTGTTCCCGGTGCGCGCAAAGTTCGTCGGGCAGCCGCCCGCCGAGAGTTCCGTAAGATCGCGGAGGACGTCAAAGGCCAGCGCGCGGCGGCGTAGGGAAAAAAGGGGAGGAATTGAACTTGATGTAAGCGCCGGTATAGCGTTCAGTCGTCACAGTGATAGGAGGTCCGTCATGGCAGCAAAACGCCGTGTCTACGCCGATTGCAGGTTATATCCCAGCGAGAAGAACTGCTCTCTTTACGTCGCGGGCACTGAAGAAGAGGTATTTGAGGTGGCGCTCCACCACGCCATCACCAGCCACGGCCACAAAGATACGCCGGACTTTCGCAAGCAATTGCGTTCGTTCCTGAAGGAAGAGTCCCAGTCGAGGTAGCAAGAAAGATTGAAAATGGGCGCGCCGGCCCCCGCAGCCGGCAGCGCCCAGATTGAAGCGTCGCGCCGGCCGGAGCGCGGCGTTGATTCGAGAGCGGCCCGGTGCTACGGTATGCCGTGGAGGGCAGCCATGCTGCTGTTCCGGGAACTCAACCGCGGCAAGTGCAAGACCTATCTCATCGGGTGCGCGCGCACCCGTAAAGCGCTCCTCGTCGACCCGGTGCGCGAGAACATCAGCCGCTACCTGGCGTTCCTCGCCTACCATCAGTTGACGCTCGACGCGGTCGTCGACACCCATACCCACGCCGACCATCCGACCGGCTCCTTCCAGCTACGCGACCTCGTAGACGCGCGCCTCATCATGCACCGGCGCGCACCAGCGCCCGGGGTGACGCATCACGTCGAGGACGGAGACGAGATCGCGGTCGGGGAGGCGCGGATCGGGGTGCTTTACACGCCCGGCCACACCCCGGACAGCATCAGCCTCTACACGGACGGTCGCGTTCTCACCGGCGACGTGCTGCTGATCGGAGGGACCGGGCGCGCGGACTTCGCCGGCGGCGACACGGGAGCCCAGTACGATTCCATCACCAAGAAGCTATTCGTGCTGCCGGACCAGACGCTGGTGTTTCCTGCGCACGACTACCGCGGCAACGTAAGCTCCACCATCGGGCAGGAGAAGCAGCACAATCCGCGCATCGCCGGCCGCAGCCGGGTGCAGTACATCGAGCTGATGGCGAGCCTCAAGTTCCCGATGCCCGAGAAGATCCAGGAGGTGCTGCAGCCCAACCAGAGCGCGATCGACGACGACAGGGCGAAGTTCCCGGACCTCGCCGAGCTGAACCGGGTGCGGCAGTTGGCCGCCGATGAGGTGAGCGCCATGCTCGGCGCCTCCGATCCGCCGCTCGTGCTCGACGTGCGCGAGCCGACCGAGTACCACGGCCCCCTCGGCCATGTTTCCGGCAGCGTCCTCGTCCCGCTGCGCGAGCTGGCGGCCCGTGCCTCCGAGCTCGAGGCGCATCGCGAGCGTCCGATCGTCGCAGTCTGCCGCTCGGGCGTGCGCAGCACGACCGCCGCAGCCATCCTCGTCGGCATGGGCTTCGAGCGCGTCTACAACCTCAAGGACGGGATGGTGGACTGGAACGATCGCAAGCTCCCGGTCGAGCGATAAGGAGATGGACATGACATCTGCAACCCA
>JAHZNX010000185.1 GCA_020028375.1 Betaproteobacteria bacterium
GGCCTGAGTTTCGCGAAACCTCGCGTTACGGAGAGGACGTAAAGGCGGTCATCGAAGCCGTCACGAAAAAGTTCGGGCCGCTCGACTGGACCTTTGCCGGTCACAGCGAAGGATCGGTGAGCGCGGCCCATGCCGCGCGCATGCTTCCCTCCGATGCGAAACGCGTTGCCTTGACCTCCTCTATTGTCGCGCCCAATCCCCGCGGTCGCGGCCTGAGGGCTTCGGATATCGCGCAGGTCGGAGTGCCGGTGCTATGGGTGCACCACCGCAACGATCCGTGCCAGTACACGCCCTACCGCACGGTCAGGAGCTACGCGGAGCAGACCAAGACCCCGCTGCTGACGGTAACCGGGGCCGCATACGCCCGCGGCAAGCCGTGCATGGCGTTCACCGAGCACGGCTTCGTCGGGATGGAAGCCAAGACAATCAAAGCGATAGTGTCGTGGGTCCGCAGCGGGGTGGTGCCCGGTGACGTATCCGAGTAAGCCGGGATTCGCCCTGCGACGCCGGATGGTCCGCCCGGTGTGGTAGCATGCTCGCGCAGGCAGTTTCGAAGGACGAGCGCGCCGCACAACAAAAATGCCGTTCGCGGAAGTCGAGGGGATCAATACCCGCTACGAGTTGCGCGGCGAAGGGCCGCCGCTGCTCCTGTTCGCACCGGTGGGGGGCGGTGACCCGATTTCGCGCCGGTGGGCAGACCGCGTGTGGCGGGGATTCCGTCCGCTGGAGGCGCTGGTTCCGCATTTCCGCGTCATCGTCTACGACCGGCGCGAGTCCGGCGGCTCCGGAGGATGCATCGAGCCGCTCACCTGGGCGCTCTGCGCGCGGCACGCCAAGGGGTTACTCGACCATCTCGGCATCGAGCAGGCCTTCCTCCTCGGGGGTTGCGTAGGCTGTTCAGTCGCGCTCGCGATGGCGGCGCAATTTCCGGCGCGCTGCCGGGCGCTTTTCCTGCACTGGCCGGTCGGCGGGTTCCACTGGTTGAACCGGGGCCGCGCCAATTTCGACCGCCACATCGCGTTTGCGCGCGAGCATGGACTCGAGGCGGTGGCCGTGCTGGCCCGCCGGTCGGGAATATTCTGGAACGATCCCGACGCCGGACCGTGGTCGTCGATCATCGCCACCGATAGCGAATTCGCCGAGTCGTTCGTTCGCCAGGATCTCGACCGCTACCTGCAGATCGTCGAGCAGAGCCGTGACAGCCTGTTCAGCGACACGCTGCCCGCCGGCGCGATGTGCGAGCAGCTGATGGCGATGAACGTTCCGGCGTTCATCATGCCGGGAAACGATCCCCTGCACACGACTTCCTGCGCGCACGTGCTGTGCGAGCTCATGCCGCAGGCGCAGCTCTCGTCGCTGAAGCCTTCGCAGCAGAACGCCGTCACCATCGCTCACTGGATCCACGAATCCGCCGGCATAGCGCCAGCGGCGGCACGCTCGGACATCGCCGCCTGACCGTCTCGCGCCAGGCCCGGGGCCCCTCACCCCTTCCCCCTCTCCCGAGTGGAGAGGGGAAATGGAGTGCGGAAAATGGTTTGTCAACCATTTAGCCGAAGCTCAATAGGAGGACGGGGCATGACTCGCACCGTACTAGCTGGTCTTCTCGCGTTGGCATGCACAACTTCCGCATCGGCCCAGTATCCGGAGCGCCCGGTGACGATCCTCTCCGGGTATCCCGCAGGGGGCATGGTGGACATCGTCGCGCGCCTCCTCGCCGAGGGGATGAAGGGGAAATTTCCGAAGGGCGTCCTGGTCGCCAACCGGACCGGCGCCGGCGGCGCGGTAGCGGCCGCCGAGGTCGCGACGGGCAAGCCGGACGGCCACACCATCGTGTTGACGCCGCTGTCCACGCTCGTCATCCAGCCGCAGATCCTCGACCTTCGTTTCAAGACGCCGGACGACTACGAGCCCGTGATCAACGTGGTGTCCTACTATCCCCTGCTGGTGGTCCAGGCCGACGCGCGCTGGAAGAACGTCCAGGAATTCATTGCGGAAGCCAAGGCGAGCCCGGGCAAGATGCGCGTCGGCTCACCGGGCGAGGGCACATCGAGCCATCTCAACCTCGAGGAGCTGATGCATGTGACGGGCACCCAGATGACGCACGTTCCGTATCGCGGCTGGGGCGAGTCGTCTCCCGCGCTGCTCGGCGGCCACGTCGAGGCGCTGGTCGCGCAGCCCGGCGAAGTGAAGCCTATGGTGGACGGCAAGCGGATGCGTGCACTGGTAGTGTTCCAGAACTCACGCCATCCCGCTTTTCCGGACGCGCCGACCGCAAAGGAACTGGGCTGGAACGTCGCGAACGGCGTGTGGTTCCTGCTGATGGCGCCTAAGGGCACGCCCGCGCCGGTGCTCAGGTATGTCCACGACGCGGCCAGGGCAGCGATCGAGCAGCCGACGTTCAAGACGGCGATGGATTTGCGCGGCGTCGACGTGGACTACCGCCCGGGCGACCAGTTGCGCGCAGAGCTGTGGCAGGAGTACAAGCTGCACACGGAGATACTGAAGCGGATAGGAATGATCAAGCAACAGTGACCAATCGTCGCGCGGTACTCTGCCGGGCAATTGCCGTGCTGGCGTTGCTGGCCGGCGCACGCGTGGCGCAGGGCCAGCAGGGTGTGAGCGGCGCTGCGGGCCCCAGCAGGCGCTGGTTCGACGCCGCCGCGGCCATGAAGCGCCTCGCGGAGTCGTGGGGCGACCAGTCGTACGGCGCGGTCCTCGTGCTCGACGATCAGCTCGTTGGCGAAGGGCCGAGCCGCGTGGTCAAGCTCCGCGATCCGACCGCGCATGCAGAGCGCGAAGCCATCCGCGATGCTCAGCGCCGCCTGAAGCGCACGAACCTTCAGGGCGCCATCCTGTACTCGACGTCCAGGCCCTGTGCCGCGTGCGAAGCGGCCGCGGCAGCTGCCGGGGTCAGCCGGATGTACTTCGGTGAACAGCTCCAGGATGCCGGCGCCCCGAGACGCTAGCATGCCGGACGGATAAAGGGGACAACCACCCGTTCAACGTAAAACGTGTGCGTCCTCCTTCGGTCTCGCGCACTGCGCGTGGAGTTTCGCCGCGCTCGCCCAGTTGATGTTCTCCATGTAGGCGTCCACGTAGGCAGCGGCCTTCGCGCCGTAGTCCATGTGGTAGGAATGCTCGTACATGTCGAGCGCGAGGATCGGCGTTGCGCCCGCGACGGCATGCGTGTGATCGGCTGCCCACTGATTGACGAGCTGCCGGTCGCGGTGGGAATAGGTGAGAAGAACCCAGCCTGACCCGCCGCCCAGCGCTTTGCCCATGGCAACGAACTCGTTGCGCCAGCGCTCTACAGTTCCGAAATCCCGCTTGATGGCCTCCGACAGCGCACTGCCCGGACCATCACCAGCGCCCAAGCCATTGAAGTAGAGTTCGTGGAGGATCATGGAATTCATTGCGATGAGCTGCTCGCGCTTGAGCCCATTGATCACGAACACGGGCGCACTCGCCGGATCGATGCCGGCGAGCTGGTCGCAGATCGCGTTGAGCCGCTTCACCGCGCCGCCGTAGTTGTTTTCGTAATGGCTGACGATCAGCTTCTCGGACAGCCCCTCCAGCTTTCCGGGGTCACAGGCAAGCGGCTTCATCTCATAACGCATGGCATGCTCCCTGCAAGTTATCCCAACCCGCTTTCCGCACTTCGGGGCGGGCGATCGTCGGCGTCATACGAGTTCCTTGAGCCGCTGGATCGGAATCATTCGGTAAGCCGCGCCGGCAAGCGCGCCGCCGAGCATGACCGGCAGCGGCCCCCACTTCCACCACAACAGGCAGGCAACCGTCAGCAGCACGAGTACGGCGGTGAAGGCGTCGGGGGCGGCATGCGGAGTCATCTGCACCAATGACACGCCGATGACTCCGATGACGGCGGCGCCGATCGCTCTCATCGCAGCCTTGATCCAGGCGAGCTCCCTGATTCGGTGCATGATCGGCAATACCGACAACACCAATATGAAGGCGGGCGCGAAGATCGCGAACGCGCCAACGACGGCGCCCGCGATTCCCTGCAGCTTGTAACCTACATAGGCCGCCAGCATGAGGATCGGCCCCGGAGTGAGCTGTCCCAACGCCAGGCCGTCGAGAAACTCGCGCGGTGTCAGCCACTGCAGCTGGGTGACGACCTGATCCTGAACGAATGCGAGCATGGTTATGCCGCCGCCGAACGTGAATGCGCCAACTTTGAAAAAGAACGCCCCGATATCCCACAGGCCGGGCGCCAGCACTGCGGCACCACCCGCAAAGTTCGCGGGGGCTCCAGACGTCGCCAGCGACGGTGCGAGCCAATGGAATGCCCCTGTCAGGACCACCAGACCCAGCGCTGCAAGCAGCCCCCACATGCGGGAGTGATACAGAGCGACGCCCACGCTTCCTGCCAGCAGGAGCGTGCCGACAATCCCCAGTGGCGTAGCGGCAATGAGAACGGCGGCGCCTGCGGCAATCGCAAACTGACTGGAGCCTTTCAGCACCGGCCTGGCGAGCCGGTAAACCGCGACCGCGAAAATTCCGAGAACAACCGGACCCAAGCCGTAAAAGGCGTCGCGCACGTACGGCAGCGCACCGAAACTCGAATACAGCACCGTGAGCGCCATCATGATGACGAACGCCGGGAAAACAAAGCACAGCCCTGCAAGCAGGCCACCGCGCCAGCCGGCCCGCTGGTATCCAATGAAGATACCGAGCTGCGTGGCGGCAGCGCCGGGCAGCATGTTGACCAGGGCGAGTCCCTCCAGAAAGCGCTCCTTCGACAGCCAGCCGCGCTTCTCCTGGATCTCGGCCTGCATGATCCCCATGATGGCGGGGCCTCCGTAGCTCATCGCGCCGAGCCTGAGAAATGCCCCTGCAAGTTCCTTCCAGCGGCGCGTGAAATCGTCAGGTCCGAGGACCATGGGCGCCTCCGTTCAAGAAGAGTGTCGCCGCGCTGAATTCAGCGGTACGCATCGGGATTCCAGGTGTGCGTCTCATCC
>JAHZNX010000186.1 GCA_020028375.1 Betaproteobacteria bacterium
TCCGCCACCCGCCGTGCGAGGCGCATCCCCGCCGCCGGACAGCTTACTGCGCGCTTGCCGATTTCCCTTCCTTCCCGAGGCTCAACGGCCCGGAGCCCGCGCCCATGATGAAGACGAGCGCGCCGAGGATGGACAGGTTCTTCATGAAATGATTGAGCTGATTCGAGTACTGCGCCGCGTCAACCGCCCAGAAATTGTGGAAGATCAGGGTCGAGGGAACGACGAACACGGCAAGCAGCAGCGCGCCCCAGCGGGCATGCCAGCCGAGCAAAACCATCAATGCCCCTGCGATCTCGAACACCACCGCGCCGACCAGCAGGAACTCTGCAGCCGGCATGCCCTTTGACGCCATGAACCCCGCGACTGCGGAAAATCCAGCGATTTTTTCGAATCCCGACGTCAGAAAGATCAATGTAATCAAGACGCGCCCCACGACCGGCCCGTAGGCCTTTACCAGGTTGCACAGTGCTTGCATGGATTGCCGCTCCTTATTGAAATGCGGGGCATATGCTGCCCCACCGCCGGACCAAAGACAATCGCCGGGGCCTTGGTCCTGCCAGTCGTCCCCGGTTCCGGGTGATAAGGAAAGGGTGATGCGTCCGTCACCGGTCCCAATAGGGCTCCGGCGCGAACCGCTCCACGAGAAAGTCGACGAACGCGCGCACTTTCGGCGAAAGGAAGCGCGTGGGCAGGTAGATCGCGTAGACGTCGCTGCCGAACGTGCCATGCGCGCGATACTCGCCCAGCACCTGCTGCAGTCGCTTTTCGCGCAGGTCGGCCCCGACGGTGAACGTGGGAAGCAGCGCGATGCCGAGGTTTTTCAGCACCGCTTCGCGCAGCGCTTCGGAGTTGTTGACCGTGAAATTGCCGGTCACGCGCACGGCGGTCTCCCCCGCCTTCGAGGTGAAACGCCACTCGGAAGAGGATTCCAGGAAGGCGTAAAACAGGCAGTTGTGGCGCTCGAGATCCCGCGGCGTGCGCGGCGCGTCGTGCTGCCTCAGGTACGCCGGCGCGGCACACACCGCCCACCGCACCGGCGCGATCCGGCGCGCAACCACGTTGGGCGCCTGCTCGCGCGTCATGCGGATCGCGACATCGAAGCCCTCCTCGACCAGGTCCACCGCGCGATCGTTCATCAGGATCTGGACCGAAACGTCCGGATAGCGCGCGAGAAACTCCGGGATGGCGGGCGCAATGTGCAGATGGCCGAACGCCGCGGGCGCAGTCACCTTGAGCACCCCGCGCGGCGCGGCGTAGAGGCGCGAGACCGCGAGCTCGGCGGCTTCCGCCTCCGCCACCATGCGCGCGCAGTGCTCGTAGAACGCCGCGCCCACCTCGGTGAGCGAGAGCCGCCGCGTCGTGCGGTTGAGCAGCCGCGCCTTGAGCGAACGCTCGAGCTGGGCGACTTGCTTGCTGACCGCGGACTTGGAGACGCCCAGCCGCCGGGCGGCGCCCGAGAAGCTCTTCGCTTCGGCCACCCGCGCGAACACCGCCATGCCGGCCAGGTTATTCACTCAGCCCCTGCTGTTTCTTTATAGAAACAATCATATTCCAGATGGCTATATTGTCAACCTAATGGAAAGAGCAGATATTTACCGTTATGAGCGGGCGCATGTGCGCTTGCCAGGAGCAAGGACATGGAAGCGATCATCACTAGAGCACTCGGCACCCGTCAACTCGAGTCGGCCGTTGCAGAATGGCTGCACGCGACCCGGCGTCTCGTGCGTACTGTGGCGCACGCGGCGTGGGAAGCGTTGATTGCGACGAGCCGCGCCGCATTGCTGGTGGCAAACGGCAGCAGGCCGCGCCGGCGGTTCTGAAGGGCTATGCAGCCCGGGTATGCCGCCGGACAGCCGGTTTGCGCGCCACGCGCGGCGGGCGCCCGGCGGAACGGCCTCGCAGGCCGTCGAGATAAAGATCGATCATCGCCTCGGCCTGCCGCTCCAGCGGCAGATAGTGGGGGTTGGCGAGCCAGTTGGAGATCAACCCGAACAGCATCGCGTCGAGTCCGATCGCCGCAAGCCGTGCATTCACGTGCGCGGGCAGCAAGCCGCGCTTGATGGCATTGCGTATCGCCTGCTCCGAGCGGTCAACACAGCCCTTCTGGATGCTGCTGATCCGGCCCTTCACGCCCGCCATCTCTCCTAGGTACTCGCACTTGTGGGTGACGACGTCGAATACGCGCTGGCATTGGGGATCGGTTGCCGTGCGCTTGAGAGCGGTGACAGCGCACGCCTTGAGCGAAGCCAGCGGATCCTTCACGGATTCGTCGCTGCTGCGCGCCACCATCGCTTCCATCGGCAGCGTCACGCGATTGACCATGGCCGCGAAGAGATCGCTCTTGTCCTTGAAATGCCAGTAAATCGCCCCGCGCGTCACGCCCGCGGCGTGGGCGATGTCCTCGAATGACGTGCGCGATACTCCGTGCTCGCTGAACACCCGTTCGGCAGCGTCCAGGATGCGGCTGCGCGTCTCCTGTGCTTCGTTCTTGGTGCGTCTCACCACGTTGCGGTGCTCCTTTGCGCAATCTGGAAACGGGCGCTCCTCAACCTCGACAGCGGTGCGCCCGTAATGAAATCGTCACGCGCACGGCAATCGTAGCGGCTGCTGCGGACCGCCACTGTTCTGCATCGCCTCTTTACATACATACACGATTGTATGTAAACTTGCGCTCTTTTGCAAGAACACCAGACGCGTGGCGCGCGGATGCGCGGGGCGCAAAGAGGAGATTCGACAGCTATGAAGGCCATCATCGTATCCTGGATCGCGCCGGCAGCGCGCGCGGCGCTGCCCCTCGCGCTGGCGCTGCTCGCCGCTGGCTGCCAGCCCTCCGGCGGATCCAATCAAGGTGGCGGCTTTCCCCCACCGGTCGTCAACATCGTCACCGTCGAGCCGAAGGACGTCCCGGTCACCTACGAGTACGTCGCCCAGACCGCCGGCTACCGCGAAGTCGAGGTGCGCGCGCGCGTCTCCGGCATCCTGCTCAAGCGCAATTTCCGGGAAGGCAGCGTCGTGAAGAAAGGCGAGTCGCTCTTCACGATCGACACCGAGCCGTTCCGGGTCGCCCTCGCCCGCTCCGAGGCGGACCTGGGCATCGCGGAAGCGCGGCTCGCCCAGGCGAAGCGCGAGGCGGCGCGGCTGCGCCCGGTGCTCGAACTGAAAGCCGTGAGCCAGAAGGAACTCGATGACGCTGTCTCCGCCGAGCAGGTCGCGGAAGCCGAGCTGAAGAGCGCCCGCGCGCGCGTCAACGAAGCCAGGCTGAACCTCGAGTACACCCGGGTCGAATCGCCCATCACCGGCACCGCGAGCCGCGCGGTGGCCTCCGAGGGCACGCTGGTGTCGGGGCCCAGCGTGCTGCTCACGACCGTAACCCAGACCGACCCGATGTACGTGATCTTCGGCATCCCGGACCGCGAGCGGCTGGCAATGCGGCGCGACGTCGAGGCCGGGCGCCTGAAGATCCCCGACGGCGGGCGTTTCCAGGTAACGGTCAAGCTTGCCGACGGCAGTCTCTACGCCAGGCCCGGCGTACTCAATTTCGCCGACGTGCGCGTCAATTCGCAAACCGGCACCAGCGAGGCACGCGCCGAAATCGCCAACCCCGACGGTCTGCTGCGCCCGGGGGAATTTGCGCGCGTTGTGCTCGCTGGCGCGGTGCGTCCCGGCGCAATCGTGATCCCGCAGCGCGCCGTGCTGGAAAGCCCCAAGGGCAAGTTCGCCTACATCGTCAACGCCGAAAGCAAGGCCGAACCGCGCCCGCTCGAGGTCGGCGACTGGACCAGCGGCGGCTGGGTCATCAACGCGGGACTCAAGCCCGGCGACCGCGTGATCGTGGACGGCGTGTTGAAGCTGGGGCCGGGCGCGCCGGTCAAGATTGCCGATGATGCGGCCGCCCCCGCAGCACCGGCGGGGAAGAAGGCGCCGCAGGATAAGAAGGCGCCGGCGGCCAAGAAGATCTGAGGCGGCCGCATATGATTTCACGCTTTTTCATCGACCGGCCGATCTTTGCGGCCGTGCTCTCGATCTTCATCGTCATCGCCGGGCTTGCCGGAATGCGCGTGCTGCCGATCGCGCAGTACCCGGAGATCGCGCCGCCCGTCGTCACGGTGCGTGCCGTGTATCCCGGCGCCTCCGCCGCGGTGCTCGAGCAGACGGTCGCCGCACCCCTCGAAAACCAGATCAACGGCGTCGAGAACATGCTTTACATGAGCTCGACTTCGACGTCGAACGGCGTGGTCGAGATCCAGGTGACCTTCGAGATCGGCGCCGACGTGGACACCGCCGCGTTGAACGTCAACAACCGGGTGAAGCAAGCCGAGCCGCGGCTGCCGCAGGAAGTGCGGCGCCAGGGCGTCACGGTCGAGAAGGGCTCGTCCGCGTTCCTGCAGGTGATCGCGTTCGCCTCGCCGGACGGGAGCCGCGACGATCTGTTCATCTCCAACTACGTCACGCTGAACGTGCTCGACGCGTTGAAACGTATCCCCGGCACAACCAATGTGCAGATCTTCGGCGCCAAGGATTATGCGATGCGCATCTGGGTGCGCCCCGACCGACTCGCGCAGCTGAAGCTCGCCCCTTCCGACCTGGTGCGCGCGCTGAACGAGCAGAACGCCCAGTTCGCCGCCGGCAAGATCGGGCAGTCCCCGACCGGCGGGCCGCAGGAGCTGGTCTACACCATCACCACCCAGGGCCGGCTGTCCGAGCCGGCTGAATTCGAGAACATCGTGGTGCGGGCCAACGGCGACGGCTCTCTCCTGCGCCTGAAGGACGTGGCGCGCGTCGAGCTGGGCTCCAAGGACTACGAGTTCATCGGGCGCGTAAACGGCAAGACGGCGACGCTGGTGGGCATCTTCCTGCAGCCGAACGCCAACGCGCTGGCGACCGCGGAACGCGTGTCGGCGGAAATGACACGGCTGAAGCAGTCCTTCCCGCCGGGGTTCGAGCACACGGTGGTGTACGACAC
>JAHZNX010000187.1 GCA_020028375.1 Betaproteobacteria bacterium
CGTCACTTCGCCACGCATCACCCGCCCGTCACCGGCGGAAAGAATGCAATTTCGTCTCCATCTGCGACCGGCGTGTCGCCTGCGGCCACCGCCTGGTTGACCGCGGCGCGCACCGGGCTGCCCGGTGCAAGCGCCTTATTCCACTCACCGCCCCGCGCAACCAATAACGCCCGTACTCCCTCCACGTCGCGCACGGCGGCAGGCAGCGCGATCCGCTCCGAGCCGGTACCTAGCGCTTCGCGCAGCCGGGCGAAATAAAGCACTGTTATCACACGGGTATTATCGCTCGTCGCCGCCACAATACCAAGCCTGGAACCGTCATTCCCGCTCCTTACCCGATACCGACGTGGCGCACTACGAAATCCGCAATCCCCGGCGCGTCATCAAGATCGAACTGCGGCAGCTTCGTATCCAGCCGCCGGTCGGCTGCGATCGCCACGATGTCGCCATCCTGGGGATGGAGCAGCGGCTCGCCGGTCGCGGCGCGGTAGACCTCCAGCTTGGGCACGCGCTCGCGCTTGAAGCCCTCGATCAGCACGAGGTCGCACGGCGACAAACGCTCGAGCAGTTCCGCAAAGCCCGGCTCCGGCGCACCGCGCAGCTCGTGCACCAGCGCCCAGCGCCGCGAGGAGCTGACCAGCACCTCGCCGCAGCCGGCATGGCGGTGGCGGTACGAGTCCTTGCCCGGCTGGTCCACGTCGAAGGCGTGATGGGCGTGCTTGATGAGCGAGACCTTGAGGCCGCGCGCGACGAAGAGCGGGATCAGCTTCTCGATCAGCGTCGTCTTGCCGCTGCCCGACCAGCCCGCAAAGCCGAATATCTTCACTCTCCCTCCGCGCGACCATCAGGGCTTGCGGATCGCGCCGCATCGTTATTCCCAAATAGGAATAACGACGACGGGCATGCTATTGTAGCCGACGTGGAGCCCCTCGAGACCGCGATCCTGTGCGCGGCGTTTTTCGTCGTGGCGACGCTTTATACGACCGTCGGTCATGCCGGCGCGTCCGGCTATCTCGCCATGATGGCGCTGATCGGGCTCGCTCCGGAAATCATGCGTCCGACGGCGCTAACACTCAATATCCTCGTGGCCGGCTTGACGGTGTACCGGTTCCGCCGGGCGCGCTTCTTCAGCTGGTCCGGCCTGTGGCCCTTTCTCATCGGGTCGGTGCCCTTCGCCGCGGCGGGCGGCATCCAGAGCTTGTCGCGCGGCGCGTATTACTCCGCGATGGGCGTCGTGCTGCTGCTTGCGGCGCTCTACCTCGTGTGGCGGGCGTTCGGCCTGCGCGTCGCCCTGCAGGAGGGCGTGGTGCGGGTGAGGAAGTTGCCGGCGGTTTTCATTGGGTGCGTGATCGGCTTCATATCCGGTTTGATCGGGGTGGGCGGCGGCATATTCCTCAGCCCCCTCCTGCTCGCGCTCAACTGGGCCGGCCCGAAGACGACTGCCGGCATTTCCGCGCCGTTCATTCTCGTCAACTCCGCCGTGGCGCTCGCCGCGGGTTCGCTCACCGTGCAGACGCTGCCGCAAGAGTTGCCGCTGCTTGCCGCCGGCGCCCTTGCCGGCGCCTTCCTCGGCACCTGGCTCGGGCTCGCGCGGCTGAATCAGAAAGGCCTGCTCATGACACTCGCATTCGTCATGTCGCTCGCTGGCCTGAAGCTGGTCCTGACGGCCTGATCCGGCTGGAGCGGCGGTCCGCGCGCCCGCCGGAAGTCTTCCGCAGGTGCCTGGAGAAGCGCCGCAGGTCGCCGGCGATGGCGGATGACGCCTTGTTCTCCATCGCTCGATAAAGCTTGACTAGGCGCTTGCCCAATGCGGTCACGACCGCCCCGCCCCCGCGCCTGCCGCCGGTGGCCGTCAGCACGACCGGCTGGCTGAAGCTTTCGTTGAGGGCCTCGACGAGCTGCCAGGCGCGCCGGTACGACATGCCCATCGACCGGGCGGCCGCCGAAATCGAGCCGGCGGCGTCGATCGCGGCGACGAGCCGGGCCTTGCCCGGCCCCATCGCGGGATGCTGGTCGGCCAAAATACGAAGCGTCAGGCCCGGGTAGCGCGCCATGTGCGCATTCTAACCACGCTTCAGCGCCCGCCCCTGGAAAGCGCGCCGCCTGGAATGCAGACCCGCCTCTCGACACCCTCTCCGACGGGCACACGCACGACCGTCACCTCCACGCCGTAGATTTCCCTGAGGCTGTCCGCAGTGACGGTTGCCGCGGGATCGCCCAGCCGCACGAGACGCCCGTCGTGCAGCATCGCGACCCGGTCCGCGCAGATGAACGCGTGGTCGGGATCGTGGGTCGAGAGCAGCACGCCGATGCCCGACCGAGCCAGCGCCTGGATGTGCTGCAGCACGCGCACCTGGTTCCCGAAATCGAGGTTCGCGGTGGGCTCATCCATGACCGCGACCCGCGCCTCCTGCGCGAGCGCGCGCGCGATCAGCGTGAGCTGGCGCTCTCCGCCCGAGATGCGCGTGTAGACGGATTCGGTGAGGTGCTCGATCTGCATGCGCGCAATGGCGGCGTGCGCGGCCTCCCGGTCGCGACGCGACGGCGAAGAGAACAACCCGAGATGCGCCGTGCGCCCCATCAGCACGACCTCTTCCACGGTGAATGGAAAGAACGCGGCATGCGCCTGCGGGACATAGCTGACCAGCCGCGCGACCTCGTCCCGCGCCCGCGCCTTCAGGTCCACTTCGTCGATCCGCACCTCGCCGCCTTGCGCCGGCAGCAGTCCCAGCAGCGTCTTGAAGAGCGTCGTCTTGCCGCTGCCGTTGGGGCCGAGCAGGCACAGTACCTCCCCCGCCTTCACGGACAGGGAGACGTCATGGCCCACACGCCGCGCGCCGTAGCCGAAATCCAGCTGCCTCGCTTCCAGCTTCACTGCCAGCTCCTCCGGGCGGTTGCGAGCTGCCACAGGAAGAGCGGCGTGCCCACGAACGCCGTGAGAACCCCCAGCGGGATCTCGATCCGTGCGACCGTCCGCGCAAGCGTGTCCACGCCGAGCAGGAACCCGGCGCCCAGTAGGATCGACGTCGGCAGCAGGCGTGCGAAATCCGGACCGACCAGCAAGCGCGCGAAATGCGGAATGACGAGCCCGATCCAGCCGATCACGCCGGAGATCGCGACCGATGCCGAGGTCATGAGCGTCGCGGCGGCGATCACGGCCAAGCGGATGCGGCCCGTTTCCACGCCGAGCGCCCGCGCCTCTTCGTCGTCGAGCGCGAGCAGGTTGATGCGCCAGCGCAGGAGCCACATGGGCACCAGTCCGAGCAGCATCAGGGGCAGCGTCGACCACACGTCCTCGGGGCTGGCGGAGGCGAGGCTGCCGAGCAGCCAGAACGTGATGGCCGGCAGCTGGTTGTAGGGGTCGGCGAGATATTTCATCAGCGCGACGCACGCGCCCAGCAGCGAGCCCACGACGACGCCCGCGAGCACAAGCACCAGCAGCGGATCGTGGCCGCGCACCGCGTTGGCCGTGACGTAGACCAGCCCGACCGCACCCAGGCCAAACGCGAAGGCCAGGCTCTGGATCATGATCACGTTGAGCGACAGGAATATGCCGAGCACGGCGCCCACCGCCGCGCCCGCGGACACGCCCAGGATGTCCGGAGACACCAGCGGATTGCGGAACATGTTCTGGTAGGCGGCGCCCGCCGCCGCCAGCGCCGCACCGATCAGGAGCGCTGCGGCGACCCGCGGCCCGCGGATCTGCACGACCACGGTCTCGATGGTCGGATCGAGGCCATGCTCGCCGCCCGTCAATCGGGCCCACAGGATGCTCGCCAGGTCACCAGCGGAAACCGGGAAGCGGCCGACCGCGAAGGCGACGACGATGAGCGCGGCAAGCACGGCGCACGCGCCCAGCACCGCCGCCGGAACGCGCGCGGAAGTCATGCCGGCGGCGTGGACGGACGCAGCAGCTGATCGAGTTGCGCCTCGCTCGGCGTCTGGTGGTAGCAGCGGGCGTAGAAGTCGCGCACGATCGGCCGCAGGTCTTCCGGGAAAACATCAGGATACAGGATGCGCGCGAGCCAGCGCAGGCCGATCAGGCGGTTAATGGACGGCGGAAAGTCGATCCAGCCGAACGGCACGTTGGGTGCGAGATGGAAACGCCCCGCCTTGATCGCGGGCAGCTCTCGCCACGTGGGGTGGACGCGCGCGATTGCGTGGAAGTTAGGGTCGATGGTAACGACGATATCGGGGTTCCAGCGCAGCACCTGCTCGACCGAAACCTGAACCAGCTCTCCACGCCCCAGCCCGGCTGCCACGTTGACCGCACCCAGTTGCTCGATGCTTTCAGTGTTGATCGAGCCCGCGAGCCCGGTCACCAGGCCCTGGGGGCCACGCCCGTAATAGACGCGCGGCCGCTTGTCCCCGGGAATGGGCGCCACCCTGCGGCTGATCTCGGAGACCGTCTCCTCCGCGTAGCGTGCCAGCGCTCCCGCCCGCGCGTCCTCGTCGGCGAGCCTGCCGATCTGCCGGATCGCTTCGGGCATGCGGTCGAAGTCGCCGTCGAGCAGCAGATACGGGATGCCGCTCTGCTCCTGCACCCTGTCGGCGAGAGAGGCATGCGTCCGGCTCACCGTGCCGTAGTCGATGATGAGATCCGGTTTCGCCTGGATGACGACCTCGACGTTGGCGGTGTTACCCCGTCCGGTGAGCCGCCCGAGCGTGGGCAGGTCGGCATAGCGCCGCGCGATGAACGGCCGCTCCGCCTCGCGCCACGCCGATGTCCATCCGATCAGCTTGTCCGGGGCAACGGCGAATACCAGGATGGAAGCCGGCGGCCCCGCCGCGTAGACCCGTTCCACGCGCGCCGGGACGGCGACCTTGCGCCCTGCGGAGTCCTCGAAGACCCTCGGCGGCTGAGCACGGAGCGGCAGGCATGCCACCGCTGCCGACAGCACGGCCGCATTCCGAATAAAGCCCCTGCGACCCGAGCGCATGGCGGGCTATGCGCCTCGCCTTCCACGAGGATCGCGAGATCGCCCCGGTTCTTGAACGAGATCCACGTGCCGCGGTCCGCCAGAATGTAGCCGTTCATCGATGACGCGGCGTTGAGAGCGGGGCCCATCCCTTGCCCCGTGTCGCGGTACCAAGGGCCCTTGTCCGCCGCGATGTCGATTCCGGATTGCTTCCAGAGGGCGAGCTCGGCCATGTGCGTGCCGCTGCGATCGCCGCGTGACACGAACGGAGCCGCAACCGCCTTAATCTTTCGCAGCGCCTCCAGGATGTCCTTGCCGCCGGCAATCTTCGCGGGATCGGACTTCGGCCCGATCAGCAGGAAATCGTTGTACATCACGGGCACGCGCCTCACGCCGTAGCCCTCGGCCACGAATCTCTCCTCCGCAGAGCGGGCGTGAACGAACACGACGTCGGCATCGCCCCGGCGCGCGACGTCGAGCGCCTGCCCCGTGCCGAGCGCTATTACCCGCACCTGAATGCCGGTCTTCCGCTCGAAAACCGGCAGGAGGTGCCGGAACAGCCCGGATTGCTCGGTCGAAGTCGTGGACGCCACCGTGATGAAGCGGGTCTGGGCCGCGGCGCCGGACGCCATCGCGACCGACGCCAGCAGCAATGCGCATACCAACAGCTTTCTGCTCATGGCATTTCCTCCCGGAGGAACGACGCCGCTTCGGGCGATGCGGGCTGCCGGAAAAAGCGCTCCACCGCCGCGCGCTCGGCAAGCCGGCCCTGGTACAGGAACAGGATCTCATCGGCGAGCCGCCGCGCCTGACCCAGGTTGTGGGTCGTCATGATGATCTTGGTGCCGCTCGCGTGGATCTGGGCGATGATGCTCTCGATATCGCGCACCGCGCCCGGATCGAGGTTGGCGGTCGGCTCGTCGAGAAACAATACCTCCGGGTTGAGCGCCCAGGCGCGCGCCAGCGCCACCCGCTGCTGCTCCCCGCCCGAAAGCATCCGTGCCGGCCGCTCCGCCAGATGCGAAAGGCCGACCGCCTCGAGCACGTCCTGCGCGCGCAGCTCACGCTCGCGCGGCGCGATGGCGGCGAGCTTCAGGGCGTAGGTCACGTTCGCCAGCGCCGAGCGCCGCAGCATCACCGGCCGCTGAAACACCATCGCCTGCCGCTGCCGCCCGGTGTTCGTCCCGCGCCAGAGGATGCTGCCCGACGTCGGGCTGAGCAGGCCGTGGCAGAGCCGCATCAGCACGCTTTTCCCCGCCCCGTTCGGCCCGAGGATGATGGTCCGCGGACCGGCGCCGACCTCCACGGATACGCGCTCGATCAGCGTCCTGCCGTTGACCGCAAACGAGACCTGGTCGAGCGTGAGCGGCAGCATCGCGAACTCAGCCGTAACGCCGCTGCGCGGCTTCCTTGATCCAGTACGCGCCCGCGTTGAGCGCGAGGACCAGCGAAATAAGGATGACCCCCAGCCCCAGCGCGAGCGGCAGGTCGCCTTTGCTGGTCTCCAGCGCGATCGCGGTGGTCATGACGCGCGTGACCCCGTCGATGTTGCCGCCGACGATGATGACCGCCCCGACCTCGGCGGCCGCGCGCCCGAAGCCGGCCAGCACGATGGTCACCAGCGAAAAGCGGGCATCCTGCAGCAGCGTCACGGCCGATGCGAGGGGCCCGGCGCCGAGCGAGCGCAGCTGTTCCCGGTATTCCTGCCAGGCGTCCTCGACCACCTGCCGCGACAGCGCGGCGACAATCGGGAAAATCAGTATCGTCTGCGCCACGACCATGGCGGAGGGCGTGAACAGGATGCCAAGCTCCCCGAGCGGCCCGGCACGCGACAGCAGCAGGTAGACGACCAGGCCCACGACGACGGGCGGCAGGCCCATCAACGCGTTGAGCACGACGATCAGCGCCCGCCTGCCGGGAAATCGGCTCACCGCGATGGCCGCGCCCAACGGGAGCCCGATGACGCTGGCGATGAGGGCAGCGGTGAGGCTCACGCGCAGGCTCAACAGCACGATCTCGACCAGCTTCGGATCCAAGCCGAGGATCATCGCGCCCGCGACTGCGAAGGCCTGCGTGATTTCGCCCACGATCCAATGTTACGACAATCCGGTACAATTCGTTTTCCCGGGGATCCGCCATGAACGATCCGGTCCAGAAGCTGCGCGACCTGAGCTGCGCCGACGACTACGACCCGAATTCGATGCCGGTCGCGAACCGCTCAATGTGCCCGCTCACGACAATTCGGCGATGGACGGCTACGCGGTGCGCTTCGCGGATCTCAAGCCCGGGGGCGAGGTCGCGCTCAAGAACGTTGGCAGCTCGTTCGCGGGCGCGCCCTTCAAGGGAACGGTGGGGGCCGGGCAGTGCGTGCGCATCATGACGGGCGGGGTGGTGCCGGCCAGCGCCGACACCATCGTCATGCAGGAGCACGTCAATGCGGCCGGGGACGCGGTCACCATCGGGCCCGGGCACAGGAAGGGGCAGAACCTGCGCCGCGCCGGCGAGGACCTGAAAACCGGGCAGGTCGCGCTGAGGCGCGGCTTGGCCCTCCGCCCCGCTGAAATCGGGTTGATCTCCTCCCTCGGCATCGGGGAGGTCGGCGTCTATCGCAGGTTGCGGGTGGCGTTCTTTTCCACCGGGGATGAGCTGGTCTCGATCGGCACGCAACCGAAGGAAGGCCAGATATTCGACAGCAACCGCTACACTATCCACGGCATGCTGACCCGGCTCGGCTGCGAGGTGATCGACATGGGAGTAGTCCGCGACGATCCGAAGCTGCTGGAAAACGCGTTCCACGACGCGGCCGCCGCCGCGGACGTCGTCATCACCAGCGGCGGCGTGTCGGTAGGGGAAGCCGATTTCGTGAAGGACCTGCTCAACAAGCTTGGCGAGGTCGTGTTCTGGAAGATCGCGATGAAGCCGGGGCGTCCCCTCGCCTACGGCAAAATTGGCGCCGCCCACTTCTTCGGGCTGCCGGGCAACCCGGTGTCGGTCATGGTCACCTTCTACCAGTTCGTCCGCGATGCCTTGCTCGTGCTTTCCGGGCGTTACCCGGTACTTCCACTGCCTACGTTCAAGGTACCCTGCACATCAATCCTGAAAAAAGCGCCGGGCCGTACCGAGTTTCAGCGCGGGATCCTCACACAGGATGCCGCAGGAAACTGGAGCGTGCGCGTCACCGGCGAGCAGGGCTCGGGCATCCTGCGCTCGATGGCGGAGGCCAACTGCTTCATCATCCTGCCCGACGCCCAGGGCAACGTCGCGTCCGGCACGCTGGTCGAGGTGCAGCCGATGGAAGGCGTGGTGTAATGGGCCGCGCCAACAAAAAAGCCCGGGGGCACCGGGCTTCCTGGTCTCACTGGAATGCAGGGCGCTAGTTCTTCTTCAGCGCGGCCGCGGACTTGATGCCCTTCTCCCTCTTATAGCGCTCGACCACGCGGTCCATCGCTTTTTCTTCGTCCGCGCGCGCCTTCTTCGTGGCGTCGGCCGCTTTGGCCTTGGCCTCCGCAGCCTTGGCCTTGGCGGCGTCATCCATGGGCGGCTGGGGCAGCTTGGCGTACGCCAGGCCTACCGCGCCCGCGACCAGCAGCGCCGGGACTACCATCCAGAATTTCGGTACCTTCATAGCTTCCACCCCTCCTTCATGGCCGCCGCGCGGGCCGCGGAGGCGGCCCCCGCTGCGCCGCGCCGGCCCTTCATGACGTCGTTGTACCAGTATTCGTGATGCTCCTTGGCCCAGGTTTCGTCGGTATTGCCGGTGCGCATGTTCTGGTATGCGCCCTCGACTCCGATCGTGCCCATGTAAATGTGCCCCAGGGAGAGCCCGATCACGAGTACGCCTGCGATCGCGTGTATCACGTTGGCCTGCTGCATGAGCAGGCGCCCCTGCTCGAAATTCGGGAACAGCAGGATCAGCCCGGACGCGCTCACCAACAGGCACAGGGCCACCACACCGAGCCAGAACCAGACCTTCTCGCCCGCGTTGAACCGGCCCGATGGCAGATGCTCCCCTGCAAACATGCGCCAGCCTTTGGACATCCACGCGAGATCACCTTTCTCGGGCAGGTTGTCCTTGACGTAAATTACGATGAAAACGAGCAGGCTGATGACGAATACCGGCGCCACGAAGTTGTGCACATTCTTGGAAAGGATCGCCAACCACGAAAAAAGCGTGTAACCAAACATGGGAAGCAGCACGTACTTGCCGAACAGGATGATCAGTCCCGTCACCCCCAGCAGGCAAAAGCTGATGCTCATGGTCCAGTGCGTGACGCGCTCGAAATAGTTGAATCGCTCTATCGTCCGGCCGCTGGGCTTGTCATGCAGCTTGATCGACCCCATGAGGAAATAGATCGCGGCGATGATCGCGCAGACGACGATCAGCAGCCAGCCGCCATAGATCGTGATCGGGCCATTGCGAATCTGGCGCCAGATCTCGCCCTCGGTCTGAACGAGGACCTTGGTCTCGATACCCCTCACTTGCGTAGTCTGGTAGGGATTCTCGCCCCCGCGCACGTCGCGCCACATCGGGGCGTTATTGAGAGGCTGATCCTGCTGGCGCTGCGCCTGTTCTTTCGCACCCCCGCTATCCGCGGACCACGCCAGCGGCGTGAACAGCATCACGCACGACAGGAACACAAGACGAACCAGCACTCGCATGTCACGGTAGCCGGGCATGCGCACCTCCTATGGTTATAGGTTGAATCAGCCGCCCGAAATGCGCACGTACTCGTTCTGGCCGAGATTGCGCGCCTTGACCGCCTTCTCCCACGCGACCTTGTCGCCCTTGAACTGGTCGCTGTCCCACGGCTGCTTGTCGGGCTTGCCCTGGTACTGGCCCTGCTTGTAGACCGTGACCGAGGTCTTCTCGCCG
>JAHZNX010000188.1 GCA_020028375.1 Betaproteobacteria bacterium
CGCAGCGGGTCCATGCCCGCGATCGCCGGGCCCGCCTCCCGGTTGATGAAATCGGAGATGCTGAAGCGCAGGGGGTAGGCCGAGAAGGCGTGGCCCTTCTGGCCGTCGTCGGTCTCGATCTCGACGAAGGTCACGAGCGCGTGCTGGGTCTCCTTGATCAGCGGGAACTGGAACGGAACGCGCAGCGTGTGCGCAGTGGTGCGGGCGATTTTCATGGCGTTTCCCCTTGAGTGACGAGTGACAAATGCCGGGAGACCACACTGCGGACTGTGCCTGACGCAGCGGCTGCGGCGGGTGATTAGAATATATCCGATATGAGGATCGCGAAAAGTGATCAAGTGATGGAGGGGCCTGTATGCAAACCATGAGGGGTATCGCTTGCGGGGTGGTGCTGGCATCATCGAACTCTCTCGCGCTGGGTCAAGTGCAGGCGCCGGGCTATTCCCCTGCGCCAGCGGCCCATGCTCAGATCCCGGTCGTCCAGGAGGGCACGACGGTCAGGATTTCCGAGCACGTGTACCTGATCCCGGACGGCAAGGTCCCGATGGTGCCCAATGTCGGCATCATCGTCGGTAGCAGGGGAACGCTGGTCCTCGACCCGGGCATGGGGGTGCGCAGCGGCGAAGTCGTGCTGCGCGAAGCTCGGAAGGTGAGCAAAGGCCCGGAGCTCTACATCGTCAACACCCATTTTCACCCGGAGCACACCACGGGCGAGATCGCATTTCCCCCGGAAACAAAGATCATTCGCGCGGCAGCGCAGCAGCAGGATGTCGAGGACATGGGGATCAAATGGGTGCAGAATTTTGCGTCGCGCTCGCCGGTCATCGCCGACGTGCTGAAGGGCTTCACGACGTTCCGGACGCCCGCCGAGATCTTCGATCGCGAGAAGCTGCTCGACCTGGGCGGCGTTCGCGCCAGGGTCATGCGGCTCGGCCCCGGGCACACGCGGGGAGACACCGTGGTCTACATCGAGGAGGACGGCGTGCTCTTTTCCGGTGACCTCGCGATGAAGCAGTTGTTTCCGGCCTTCGCCACGCCGCAATCGCGGAGCCAGTCGTGGCTGACGAGCCTCGACGAGATGGACGCCCTCAAGCCGCGGACCGTCATCGGCGCCCACTACCCGGTCGCGGACCCGAGCGTCGTCGGCGAGTACCGGGACCTGATCAAGGGCTTGCAGGCGCGCGTCGCCGAGTTGAAGCGCGAGGGGAAATCCTCGGACGAAACGGGCGAATTGCTGAGGAACGAATTCCGGCTGAAGTATCCCGACTGGGCGCAGCCGATCCGGCTCCATGCCGCGGCGACCCGCATCTACGCCGAGCTGCAGTAGCAGATAACTGTCTCGCGCTGCCGGCTCACTACGCGGGCCGTCACCCGCTTACCGGCTCGAAGCCCTTGGCTTGCATGACCCGTGAAGCGGCGGGTGAAGCGAGGAGTTCGATGAACAATCGCGCCGCCGCGGCTTGCTTCGTTCCGGAGAAAACGCCCGCCTCTGAAACCGTGACGAGCTGGATCTCCGCAGGCAGGGGGCCGACCAGCTCGAGGCCCGGCACCGCCAGCAGTTCGGGAATCTGCTGAATGGCGATTTCGGCCTTGCCCGCGGCGACCAGCTCCCCGATCAGGCCGCCTGGCTGTTGCACCGCCTTGGCCTTCACCTGCTCCGCGATCCCGAGGCGCTCGATCGCGCCGGCGAAATGCATGCCGCTCGCGCCTTCCTGGGTAAAAGCGATCGATCCCGCGTCGAGCAGCGCGTGCTTCAATGCCTCGACCGTGCCGATATCTGGCTTCGGCTTCCCGGCGAGCACGGCGACTCCGACCCGGCAGCGGGCGAGGACCCGGCGGCTGCCTGCCAGAATCTTCCCCTGCTTCGCGAGCTGATCGATCGCTCCCGAACTGGTGATGGCGAGGTCTGCCGTCTCGCCCTTCCCGATGCGAGCCAGCATGACCTTCGCCGGGTCGTAGCTCACCGAGACCCGGATCGCGTTCGCGCGCTCGAACTGCGGCACCAGCTCCGCCATCACGGCGCGGATGCTGTTGGAAGCGAGAACCTTGAAGGCGCTTGACATGATTGGACGCGACGGGGACAACCGATCGGTGGCGAATCGGTTCGTTACCGGGGCTTCCGAAATCCGTGGCGCCGACGCCGCTACGGCACCTCGTAGCCGAGCTCCTTGCACTGCCTGCGCGCGAACTGCGTTCCGATCGGCCCGTCTCCCGGACCGCCGTTCGCGGCCACCACCTTCTCGTTGCGAATGAAGTAGACCGCCGGATCGAACCCGGTATAGGCGCCCTGCGTATTCTTGTCGTTCACCATCACGCAGACGGCCCATCCGAACTGCAGGTCGCGGAACACCGCGTCCTTCTGGTACAACTGGGTGGGCCCCGCCTTGTAGTCGATGATCGCGGCGGTGGGATCGGTCAGCCGGTTTCTCAGGTAATCGCGGATGATCTGTTGATAGTTGTCGGGCTTGGGACCGTAGTTCACGGATTCCCTCTGTTCCTTGGTGGGCGGGCTGGTGTCGCAGCCGCCGAGCACTGCGGCCATTGCCGTTGCCAGCGTGAACGCCAGGACCTGCGCGAATGTGCGTTGCATGATCGCCTCCATGCCGGGTTTTCGGAAGGTCGATTCTACTTCAGCCGCGCATCCCGCCGCTATTGAGTCTCGGGTAAATGGTCGACAAACCATTTGCCCTTGTCCATTTCCCCTCTCCACTCCGTCCCTCATCCCCGCCCTTCTCCCGAGCGGAGAAGGGAGGCTCGACCCTTCCTCTCTCCACTCGGGAGAGAGGGAAGGAGTGAGGGGGATGGAGGGGGAAGGGGTGAGGGGTCGAGCATCGTCAACCATTTATCACGATGCTCGTTAATGAAAGTCCCGGCTCGAGGTTTGCAGCGCCCCCAGCAGCTCGCTGTGATCCACCAGCCGCTTCGCGATCAGGTGCACCACCTCTCCCTCCCGCTCGAGCGTTCCGTGAACCCCCATCAGGCGCGAGCCCAGCAGCTCCTGCCGCTGCCGGTCGGCGAGGTCGCGCCACACGATCACGTTGACGCTGCCGGTCTCGTCCTCGAGCGTCACGAAGATGACGCCCGAGGCGGTGTCCGGCCGCTGGCGGCCGACGACGATGCCGGCGGCGCGCGCGGGGCGCCCGTGCGGGTAGCCGCGCAGCTCGGCGGCGGTGGCGAGCCGCATGCGCGCAAGCCGCGGGCGCAGCAGCGCGAGCGGGTGGCGGCCGAGCGTGAGCCCCAGGCTCGCATAGTCCGCGACCAGGTCCTCGCCCTCGGTCGGCGCCGCCAGCACCGGGTCGGTCTCCCGCACCGGCGCGTCACCGAGGAGGGGGGTGACGCGCTCCACGCCGGCGACTGCCCAGTGCGCGCGCCGCCGGTGCGCCGCCAGCGGCCGCAGCGCGCCCGCGGCGGCAAGGAGCTTCAGATCGCGGCGGCTGAGTTGCGAGCGCCGGGCCATATCCTCGATCGAATCGAAGGGACGCTCGCGGCGCGCGGCGAGAATGCGCTCGGCCGTGATCTCGGAAAAACCGCTGATCATGCGCAGCCCGAGCCGCACCACCGGTGCGCCTAGCGATGAGGCCTCGAGGACGCAGTCCCAATCGCTGACCGTGGCGTCCACCGGGAGCACCTCGACGCCATGACGGCGTGCATCCTGCACGAGCTGGGACGGCGCGTAGAAGCCCATCGGCTGGCTGTTGAGAAGCGCCGCGAGGAACGCCGCCGGCTCGTGGCGCTTGATCCAGGAGGACACGTACACCAGCAGCGCGAAGCTCGCCGAATGCGACTCGGGGAAGCCATATTCCCCGAAGCCGAGGATCTGCTGGTAGATTCTTTCCGCGAACTCGCGCTGGTAGCCGCGCGCGAGCATCCCCGAGACGAGCCGCTGCTCGAAATGCTCGAGCCCGCCCTTGCGGCGCCACGCGGCCATCGAGCGCCGCAGCTTGTCCGATTCTCCAGGCGTGAAGCCCGCGGCGACGATCGCGAGCTGCATCACCTGCTCCTGGAAGATCGGCACGCCGAGCGTGCGGTCGAGCACCGCCTTCACCGCGGGGCTCGGATAGGTGACCGGTTCCAGCCCCTGGCGCCGGCGCAGGTACGGATGGACCATGCCGCCCTGGATCGGGCCGGGGCGCACGATCGCCACCTCGATCACGAGATCGTAGAAATTCTGCGGCCTCAGGCGCGGCAGCATGCTCATCTGCGCGCGCGACTCGATCTGGAACACGCCGACCGTGTCCGCGCGCTGGATCATCTCGTAGACCGCGGGATCCTCCGGCGGGACATCGGCCATGCCGAACGGCCGGCCGCGCCAGCCGGCGATCATGGCGAGCGCGCGGCGGATCGCGGAGAGCATGCCGAGCGCGAGGACATCCACCTTGAGCAGCCCCAGGGCGTCGAGATCGTCCTTGTCCCACTGGATGACGCTGCGCTCGGGCATCGCCGCGTTCTCGATCGGCACCAGGCGCGAGAGCAGCCCGCGCGCGAACACGAAGCCGCCGGTGTGCTGCGAGAGGTGGCGAGGGAAGCCCGCGAGCGTCGCGACCAGGGCGATCAGGCGCTGGATCTGCGCGCCCGCGGGGTCGAAGCCGGCTTCGGCGAGGCGCTCGCGCACGCTGTCCCGGCCATCCCACCAGGCGAAGGAGCGGGCGAGACGGTCGACCTGCGGAAGATCGAAGCTGAGCGCCTTGGCCACGTCGCGGATCGTGCTTTTGGTGCGGTAGGTGATGACGGTCGCGGCGAGCGCCGCGCGGTCGCGGCCGTACTTGCCGTAGAGATACTGGATCACCTCCTCGCGCCGCTGATGCTCGAAATCGACGTCGATGTCGGGCGGCTCGTTGCGCTCCCGCGAGATGAAGCGCTCGAACAGCATGTTCATGCGGGCGGGGTCGACCTCGGTGATGCCGAGGGCGTAGCACACCGCGGAGTTGGCGGCCGAGCCG
>JAHZNX010000189.1 GCA_020028375.1 Betaproteobacteria bacterium
CGGAAGGCCGGCTGCCCGGCTGCAACCGCGTCATTTATGTGCGCGAGGGCAACACCATCGTGCGCGCGGGGGCGCAGGCGGCCGGGCTCGCCCCGAACAGCGCCTGGTATGGCCGGGACCCGGTCACGCTAATCGCGGGCGCCACCGGCACGACGCTGCTGCGCTGGGAGCTCAGCGCCAGTGGCGATACACCGGGCGCGTTTACCGGCGAGGGCGTGACTTCAACGCCCACGCTTGCCCATGACGTCGAGCTCGGGGACGCGGGCGGATACCTGATGCGCTGCGACCGCGTGGACTTCCCGCCGGGCGGCATCGCATACACGCACGTGCACCGCGGGCCGGGGATCCGCTGCCTGCTCGCGGGCGGGATCCGCGTGGAAGTGAACGCGAAGGCGCGCGACATCGCGCCCGGCGGCGCCTGGTTCGAGGCGGGCCCGGATCCGGTGCTCGCGACTGCGTCGCAAGCCCGACCGACCGCTTTCGTGCGGGTCATGGTCCTGCCGCGGGAACTGCAGGGCAAGAGCTCGATCCGCTACGTGAAGCCCGAGGACGCCGACAAGCCCAAGCTTCAGACCTACCGCGTCTTCATTGACGAATTCATTGAACTTCGCTAAGCGGGCATGACGTTTTTCATGGGCGCGGCGTGTGCTTTGTCACGCGAGGAGCCCGCTCCTATTTACCTCACCCGGCGTTGGCGGGGATAATTCGCGCCTATGAACATGAGGCGCAACGAGCACGACGTCACCAACCGCGTCAACGTAGAGGTCGTCGAGGAGGTGCGAGACGCGGTGCTTGAGATATTCGCCGCGCGCTATCCGGGCGAGGATCTGGCGCCGCTGCGGCGCGCGTTCGACGACATGAAGGCCCTCTTCACCGGCCGCTTCCCCGGCTATCTCGCCTGCGACACGCTCTACCACGATCTGCGCCACACCCTCGACATGACGCTCGCCACCGCGCGCCTCATCGACGGTCACGACCGCGTTTCCGCGCCCGCGGACCGGCTCGGCGCGCGGCGCGCGATGTTCGCCGTGATGGTCGCGCTGCTGCACGACTCGGGCTACATCCGGCGGGCCTCGGAGGCCGGCGTCGAGAACGGCGCCGTGTTCACCAAGATCCATGTCAGCCGCAGCGCCGAGTTCCTGAGGAGCTACCTGCCTACGGTCGGCTTCGCGCTGGAGGCGGACACCGCGGCGAAGCTCTCGCATTTCACCGGCTACGAGCTCGACATCGACAAGATCGGGCTCGCGGACGCAAGAGACCGCTTGATCGGCTGCATCGTCGGCACATCCGACCTGCTCGCGCAGATGGCCGACCGCCAGTACATCGAGAAGTGCCGCGATTTCCTCTACCTGGAGTTCGTGTGGGCCGGGGTCGCGCGCGAGGTCCAGCCCGACGGCCGCGAGATCGTGCGCTACACCTCGCCCACCGATCTGGTCATCAAGACGCCGGGGTTCTACCAGTACTTCGCGCGGCCGCGCATCGATAAGACGCTGGGGGGCGTGGACCGCTACGCCGAGGCGCATTTCGACGGCCCAAACCTGTATCAGCAGGAAATTGCGCGCAACATGGAATACCTGCACGAAACCATCGAGCGCGGCGAGTTCGACCGGCTGCGGCGCGTCGCGCACTCGATGTCGCGCCCGGTCCCCGACCACCCGAGTGACAAGTGACGAGATGCGGGTGACGAGATATGGGTGACGAGATACGGGTGACGGACTAAGAAACGCTTTTCGTCACCATTATTCGTCACCCTTAATCGTCACCTTAATTCGTCACTTCTTATCCCTTGAATTGGTCGCCGGCGGCGGCAATGCCGCCGAGATAGTGCTCCCACACGCGAAGGTTGCGCTCGCAGGCCGCGACTACCGCGTCTTCCATGCGCAGCTTCCTTGCAAAGCGCTCCACGGCCCGCCAGCCCGCATCGCTGTGCTCGATATCCGCCCGCTCGTGCAGCTCGAAGAAATCGAGGTCCGCGCCGGCGAGCGTGAACAGTTTCCCCCAGCGGTGGCGCTCGAGCCCGAACCAGCCCACTTTCCGGATGAGCCCCGTGCCGTAGCCGGGGATATTCACGCGCTCGGCGCAAGTATTGGCGACGACGCCCTCCAGCCAGTGCTGGTTCGCCATCAGCCCTTCCCAGGCGGCCCATGCGAGCTGCGTCGAGGGCAGCGGCTGCGCCTGCTGGATCACGGCGCGCCTCATCCCGATGCGCACGCCGAGGTCCTCGAGGATCCGCCAGTGCGGCCGCCCGCCGCCGTGCTTGTAGTCGGCGATGATCTCCTCGCTGCAGGCCTGGATGATGCCGATGCGGGTGTCCCAATCCGGGCAGTTGGTGGCGACTTTCAGCTTCAGCACGGAGTTGCGCTGGCGCGTGTTGAGCCGATGCTGCAGGACGAACATCCTCGCCCGGCCCCGCGTCATGGGCTCGTGGAAATAGCGGCAGCGGGCGACGAAGTCGTTCACCACCCGGTCCATGCGCGCAATGACGCTTTTCCTCATGCCGACTTCTCGATCCGTTTCGAGAAGGCGAGGATCTGCTCGAGAGTGTTGCGCCCGTTCTGGTGCGGCGGCAGCACGTTCCACAGCTCGGCCTGCAGCATCAGCTCCTTCAGCGCGCACGCCGCCGAGTGCGCGTGCGAGGCGTCGTTGCCCGACTGGATGAACGCCGGGACCCGGATCTCCATCAGCTCCGCGCCGCTCGCGCCCGAGGGCATGGTGTCGTTGAACAGCGCGTCGCGCGAGCGCTCGCAGATGCCGATGTAGTGCGCGAGGTCGAGCTGCGCGAAGTGCGCGGCAAATTCGGGGTCGACGATCGTCGGCGGGCCCCACGGCCCGATCTCGGGATCATCCCAGAAGCTCTTGCCCTGCGGGGCCCGCTTGACCACGGCCTCGAATCCGTTGGCCCGCACGAACTCGATATGGCGCCGGAAGAAGAGGTGGCCCTTCATCATCCAGCGGTAGCCGCCCACCGGCCAGTGCAGGTAGAGCCCCTTGCACGCCGCGGGGTGGCGCACCGCGAACGCGAGCGCGAGCGCGGCGCCCATGCAGCTGCCGAGTATGAGCGCCTGCGGCGCGCCCGCGAGATCGAGCAGCCCCTTCGCCTCCTCGACGTAGAGATCCCAGGTGAGCGGCTCGACGCGGCCGCCGGACTGCCCTGCCTCGCGGCGGTCGTAGGCGATCGTCGTGAAGTGGCGCGACAGCGTGGCGAGCGCGTCCATCTCCTGCCATTCGCGCTTGCCCCCGGCCGCGGTCCAGCGCGACATGACCGAGCCGAAGCCGCCCGGCGCGAACATGAGCAGCGGTGGACCCGACCCCTGGACACGGTAGTTGATCCTGATTCGGTTGATCGTCGCGAACGGCACGAGTCTCCTCTTCCGGCTGGACGATGCCCGACCCCTCACCCCTTGCGCCCGCGGAGGGTTGAGCAGGTTCCAAGCGCATTATGCTTGGATGGCGCGTCGTAGGGCGGAAGAGGGGCCCCTTTGGGGATCTGACCCCGGAGACGCGCATGGGATCGGCGTTAGAACGACGCGCCCACGATCGGCTCCACGGTCGCATCCCGCAAGCGGGCCCCTGCTCCACGTTCCGCCGATCCCTGCTCCACGTTTCGGCGCACCTCTCCCGAGCGGAGAGGGCAAATGGACGGCGGCAAATGGTTAGCCCACCATTTTCCGAAGGCTCAAAAAATGGGGAAAACGTGGGGATTATAATCACGCCGTTCATCCTGAGGAGGGAATAGGAGGAACCTCATGCCGAATCGATTCCGGAGCTGCGCGGCCGCCTGCATGGCGGCATGCCTGCTGCTCGGTGCCCCCGCGGCCGGTACCGCCCAGACATCCGACGCGGCCAAAGCCCCTTCGACTCGCTCAGAGCCCGCCCTGAGCCCGTCGAAGGGACAGGACTACCCGAGCCGGCCCGTCCGCATCGTGGTGCCGTTCACGCCGGGCGGGCAGCCCGATATCGTCTCCCGTCTGATCGCACCGCGCCTCACCGAAGCGCTGGGCCAGCAGGTCATCGTGGACAACCGTCCCGGCGCCGGGAGCATGATCGGCTCCCGGATCGTTGCGTCCGCCAACGCAGACGGCCACACGCTGCTCTCGATATCCGCCGCCCACGTGGTGACGCCCGCCGTGCGCGCGAAACTCGGCTACGACACCGTCAGGGATTTCGCAGGGGTCACGATGACCAGCAATGCCGCCTACTATCTCGTGGTCCCCAACTCGCTCGACGTGCGCTCGGTCAAGGATCTCGTCGCGCTCGCCAGGGCGAAACCGGGGCAGCTCAACTTCACCTCGGCCGGGACGGGGAGCGCCACGCATTTCGGCGGCGAGATGATCCGCAGCAGCGCCGGCATCGACGTGGTGCACGTGCCCCACAAGGGCATCCCGGAGGCGCTCACCGAGGTCATGACCGGCCGCGTGCACTTCTTCATGGCGCCGTTCGGTTCCACGGCCGGGCTCATCAGGGACGGGAGGCTGCGCGCGCTCGCGGTTTCCACCACGCAGCGCACGCGCATGAACCCGGAAATTCCCACCATCGCAGAGTCCGGGCTTCCAGGCTTCCGCTACGATTCGTGGCAGGCGCTATTCGCTCCCGCGAAGACGCCGCGCGCTATCGTGAACAAGCTCAACAGCGAAGTTGCAATCGCGCTGAAGCATCCCGAGATCGTGCAGCGCTTGCACGCAGTCGGCATCGAGCCGGCGCCAAGCACGCCGGCGCAGCTCGACCAGTTCGTCCGCGAGCAGCTGAAGTTGGCGGCCGATCTGGCGCGACGGGCCGGCCTCAAGCCCGAGTGAGGCAGAGCGGCTCTTCCTCCATCGCCGCGATCTGTTCGCGCAGCTCGAGGATGCGGTCCTGCCAGTAGCGCTGGGTGCCGAACCATGGAAACGCTGCGGGAAACGCGGGGTCGTCCCAGCGCCGCGCGATCCACGCATCCACAGGTCCTGCGCCGCGGGCCCCGAGCGGCAGTCGTCGAAGTCCACGAAGTGGGGGCCCGCGTCGGTCCACAGCACGTTGCCGCCGTGGCAGTCGCCGTGCAGGCGGATCCGCCTCACCTCCCCTGCGCGCTCGTAGCAGCAGCGCGCGCCCTCCAGCGCGAGCGCCGTCGCGCTCTCCCACGCCTCGAGGAGATCGGCGGGGATGAGGCCGCTCGCGAGCAGCCATTCACGCGGCTCAACGCCATAGCTTTCGATATCGAGTGCAGGACGCTCCCGGAAAGCCTGTATCGCGCCGACTGCGTGGATGCGGCCGACGAAGCGCCCGATCCATTCGAGCGTTATTGCGTCCTCGAGCTCGGGTGCCCGGCCGCCGCGACGCGGAAAGACGGCGAAGCGGAAACCCTCGAACGCGTGCAGCGTGGCGCCGCCGATGGCGAGCGGCGCGACTACAGGAATCTCGCGGTCCGCGAGCTCCCGGGTAAACTCGTGTTCCTCCTGGATCTGCGCGTCGCTCCAGCGCGCCGGGCGATAGAACTTCGCCACCAGCGGCGGCTCCTCCTCCATCCACGCCTGGTAGACGCGGTTCTCGTAGCTGTTGAGGGAGAGCAGCCGCCCGTCGGGCCGCAGCCCGACGCTTGCGAGCGCGTCGAGCGCCCGGTCGGGCGTCAGTCGGGAGTAAGGAGCGGGTTGCACCCGCTCATTGTAGATGCGTGACCGGCGGCTGGTGTTCGGTCCGCCTTGCGCCTTGCTCAGCTAGCTCTTCGCGAAAATGGCGTCGAGCCGCTCGAGGTCATTGATGACCTTCCACTCGGACGCCCCGGCCCCCTCGACCCGCTTCTGCCAGGCCTCGAGCCGGCCGAGGTAGCGCCGCGGATCGATGTTGTCCGTGTTGAGCTTCACCACGTTGACCGCGATTACCCGGATGTTCTTCAGACTGATCGGGAAGTTGCGGATGGTCACCTTGTCGAGCTCCTCCTGCATGTCGGAGAAGACGAGAATGGTCTTTTTCCCCGCGCCGGTCTCGTTGAGGAATTCCGCGCCCTGGATCATCCCGCCGGTGATGTCCGTGTAGGCGCTTCCCTGGACCGTCCTCAGGAACGCATCCGTCTTCTCGCGGAACGCGCGCTTCTGGGCATTGGCCTGGCTCGGTCGCTGGTCGAATATGGCCTTGGCGATGATGTCCTTCTCAGTGAAGCTGCGGCTCTGCACCCGCGCGACCGCCAGCGAGTCGCCCGGCTGAAGCGTGCCCAGCAGATAATTGATGATGAGCTGGGCCTTCCCGGCCTCGCGCGCGTAGGTTCCGGAAGTGTCGATGAGCACGTAAACCGCGTGAGACTGGCTGCGCGGGTCCACGCAGCCCGCGGCGGCCACCGCGAGCCCCAGGATTACGAGCGACGCCCACAATGCTCGCCTGTTCATGACCGGCCTCCTCTCAGGACTTCAATTCGCCGGTGGAATCGAGCCGGCGCCTACTCACCGCCGCCCGGCCGCCGCGCAGGGACTTCACCAGGTGCTCCACCATCAGCGGCAATACCACCAGGAGATCGTAGAAGTGCACCAGCAGGCGGCCCAGGTGCCGCGTCAGATTGCCCAGCACGCGCAGCGCGAATCCCAACATGCGAATCAGATCGGCCAGCATTGACCCGCCGATGTTCCGCGCCGAGTGGATGAACGACTCGAGGGGGATCGCGACGAACGCGAGCGCGAACGGCAGTATGAACCCGAGCACCATCTGGCCGGCGGTCGGGATGCGCCCGACCCAGCCCTCGCTGGATGCCGCCGGCGCCGTCGCGGCGAGCGACTGCAGCAGGGCCTGCTTGTCGGCGATCAGCATGTCGCGCATCAACGCCAGCGCCGCCTCGACGCTCGCCAGGATCACCAGCAACGTGAGCGATATCCAGATCATGCGGCGCCGCGCGCGGTCGCTCAGGTTGGAGATGCGCGGGAAGAGGTGCGTGATGCGCAGCGCTTCCATCAGGAACAATCCCATCGACGCCTCAACGAGGATGATGACGAGCGCGGCCACCTCGGAGGTGCGCAGCGACGCGGTGATGTAGTCGCCCGCGCCGACCATTTCCGACATCGGCAGCGCGATCAGCTTGAAGTTGACAAACGCGCCCCCCAGCGCAATCGTCAAGACGATCACCGCGATGTTGAACTGAGTGAAGGCCGAGTGCGACAGGATCGACTCCGCCTCGTCGGTCTTCGCTGCGATCTGCCGGTATTTCTTCATCTGCTCGTCCACGGTCTCCGCGTTTTCCGCGAGATCCGACATTTTCTTGTCGACCTGCTTCAGCGTCGCGTCGATGGAGCGCCAGAATGGAAGCGCCCCCTCCAGGATGTCGTGCCGCTCCTCGTAGGCGCGGCGGTACTCGCCGAGGGCCTTTTCGTGGATGCGCCCGACCGACTGGCGGATCTCGTCGAGGATCTTCTCCACCACTTCTCCACCGCCGCTCTTGATCTGCGCGACCGCGGCGACGGCCTCGACCCAGTCGGGCGGGGGCGGCGGCACCTCGCCGCATTTCTTGTAGTCTTCCTCGATGCGGGTGATCGCCTCGAGGAGCTTGCGCTGCAGGACCGGATAGCCCTGCAGGTCGCGCGTTACCAGGATGCCAACGCGCTCGAATTCGCGCTCGATGCGCTGGCCGACTTCCCGGCGTCCCTGCGCGAGCAGAACGGCCTTGTTGCGCTCCTTCATCGCCGCCGCCGCCGCGAACAGCCAGCGCGCCGCAAGGCGCAGGGCCGTGGCGAGCGCATAGGCAGCGGTGCGGATGATGCCGTGCATGGGCGCGCGCACCGCATAGAGGCCGACCATCGCGATGAGCACCAGGACCAGCACCGACAGCACGATGTTGTCCGGCCAGATCATCCAGTCACGCATGCTCGTCATGGGAACCTCCTTCGACTTGCCGACTGAGCCGGGTACGATAGATCAGCCCGAAAAAACTTTCCGGAAAAAATCGTGCGCTTCAGGACTTATTGCCCGAATCGACGTGCTATTTGACGCGTTTCACGCGAAAAATCGGGGGCGGCGCGAAATGGAGGTCACGCAAACGCTGCCGTGTGCGGGTTTGTCGCCGTTTCCCGACATCCTGCATCCCGGCACCGCTTCACTGCTTCGCCGCGGCAACCTCGACCTTGATCCATTCGGCGACCGGCTTCGGCTCGCCCTTGCGAAGCTTGATCTCGACCTTGCGGCCCTGCTGCAGATCGGCGATCGCGCCGCTCCGATTCGGCTGCTTCTGCAGGCTGCGGTCGAGCCAGATCGGCGTCCGCTCCGTGAAGGCGACCGTCCGCGCGCCCGACGGACTCGAAACGGTCACCGTCCTCCTTCCACGATCCACCGACTCGAGCGTTCCGATCATGCTCACCTTGCCGGACACCCCGGGAGACTGTCCGATGGGGATAAAGATCTCGGTCGCCTCCTGCCCGTGAGCGCCAAAGGCGCCTCCCAGCGTCACGACCGCAATCGCCAGTCCCAGGTAACGGATCAGCATGGTTTGTCCTCCTTCCATTTCCAGATCGCCCCTCACCTGCTAACGCGCTCAGGGCGCCTCGGTGAGTTGCGCGCGCGCCTTGCGCTGCTCGTCGATGGCCTGCCGGGTGAGTGTGTCCCGCCTGAAGAAGCTGCGCGCTGCCTT
>JAHZNX010000190.1 GCA_020028375.1 Betaproteobacteria bacterium
GGCTACGCCATGCGCGACGTGTCGGGCCTTGCCGGCGTGCGCTCGGTGGGCCAGACGCTGCGCAACCAGAGTGGAATGGCGTTCGCCGCGATCTCGGTTTCCACTATCTCGAGCCGCATGAGCGACAAGCGCGCGGGGGAGGTCGCCCAGCTCCTGAAAGGCGAATCGCGCCAGATCGAGCGCCAGCTCGCGAACGGCGCCGAGCACCGTTAGCCGCCTGCACCGGCAGCGCGCGGGCGGCAGGTCGCGCGCGGCGCGAGGCCTGAGCCCGATCGATCCCCTGTCCATGAAACCGTACGAGACCGTCGCCCGCTGTCCACTCGACGGCGTGCGCGTGCTCGATCTGTCGCGCCTCGTCGCCGGCAACACGCTGACGCAGGTGCTCGGCGATTTCGGCGCTGAAGTGATCAAGGTTGAGCCGCCGGCGGGCGATACCCTGCGCGCGTGGCAGACGAACGGTGTGGCGACCCATTGGAAGCTCTACTCCCGCAACAAGAAGAGCCTGTGCCTCGAGCTGCGCAAGCCCGATGCCCGCAAGCTGCTGCTCGACCTTCTTCCCACCGCCGCGATCTTCATCGAAAGCTTTCGCCCCGGCACGCTCGAGACCATGGGGCTCGCGCCCGCCGTCCTGCTCGAGCGCAATCCACAGCTCGTCATCGTGCGCATCTCCGGTTGGGGCCAGGACGGGCCGTACCGCCGCCGGCCCGGCTTCGGCACCCTGGTCGAGGGGATGTCGGGCTTCGCGTCCTTCAACGGCTTCGCCGACCGCGAGCCGGTGCTGCCGCCGATGTATCTCGCCGACACCGTGGCCGGCCTCTACGGCGCGGCGGGCGCGATGATCGCGCTGCGCGAGGTCGAGAGGAACGGCGGCCGCGGACAGGTGATCGATCTCCCGCTGCTCGATCCCCTGTTCGCGGTGCTCGGGCCGCAGGCCGCGAACTACCGGCTCACCGGCAAGGTGAAGCCGCGCACCGGCAGCCGCTCGACCAACGCCGCGCCGCGCAACGCCTACCGTTGCCGGGACGGAAGATATGTGGGGCTCTCGGCCTCGACCCAGAAGATGGCCGAGCGGGTATTCCGCTCGATTGGCCGGGCGGACCTCATCGACAATCCGCGCTACCGGACCAACGCCGACCGCGTGCAGCACGCCGAGGAGCTCGACGCGATCATCGGCGGGTTTGTCGCCCAGCGCACTCAGGCGGAGAACGTGGCGTTTTTCGAGCAGGCCGAGGTCACGATCGGCCCGATCTACGATATCTCGCAGATCCTCGAGGACCCGCACGCGCGGGAACGCGAGCTGATCGCGGACTACCCGGATCCCGACATGGGCGCATTCCCGATGCATCACGTGGCGCCCCGGTTACACGGGACGCCGGGGGCGATCCGCACGCCCGCCCCGCGGCTGGGCGAGCACAATCGCGCGCTGCTCGCCGAGGTCGGCGTGGACGAGGCGGCTTACGCGCGGCTGCTCGCGGCGGGGGCCGTCTGCGAATCCACAGGCTCGACGGCCGCGAGCGGTGAGGAATGACCCGTAAGCGATAGAATCCAGGGCGGCACTCTTTCCGTTCACCGATTACCAAAGGATACCCATGAAACCCGATCTGCCGGTGTGGCGGTCGCTGCTCTACGTGCCGGTCAACGTCGAGAGGTTCGTGGAGAAAGCGCACACCCGCGGCGCGGATGTGCTCCAGCTCGACCTCGAGGACGCGGTGCCTCCGTCGGAAAAGGAGAAGGCGCGCACGCTGGTCGAGAAGAACGCGGCGCGCGTGCGGCGCGGCGGCGCGGACGTGGTGGTGCGCATCAACCAGCCGCTCGCCCTCGCGGTGCGCGACCTCGAGCACTCGATCTGCCCCGACGTCGACGGCATCGCCGTCACCAAGGCGGACAGCGCCTCGCATGTGAAGCTCCTCGACCAGCTCGTCACCGAGTTGGAGGACAAGCGCGGGATGAAAGTGGGGCACACGAAGTTCATCGTCATGATCGAGACTGCGGACGCATTCACCCGCATTGACGAGATTCCGCGCGCGAGCCCGCGCGTGGTGGCAATGAACATCGGCGGCGAGGATTTCGCGCTCGATCTCAACGCGCATCCGGACGCCGACGTGCTGCTGCACCCCAAGCAGCGCATGATCATCGCCGCGCGCGCCGCCGGCGTGATGCCGCTCGGTTTCATCGGCACGGTGGCCGACTTCGGCGACTGGGAAAAATTCCGGCTCATGGTGCGCCGCGCCCGGCGCTTCGGCTTCGACGGCGCCGGCTGCATCCATCCCGGACAGGTCAAAATCGTGAACGAGGAGTACACCCCGAGCGCGGAGGAGGTCGCTTACGCGCGCAAGGTGATCCAGATGGACAAGGAAGCGCAGGCAGCCGGGCGCGGCTCGTTCCAGATCGACGGCAAGATGATCGACATCCCGGTCGTGGTGCGCGCCGAGCGGCTGATCCGGCGCTACGAGGCCATCAAGCAGCGGGAAGCAAAGATGCTTGCCGCTGCCCGATGACCCGTGGCTCGTGACTCGTGACTTGACCCAGGACACAGACCCATGACGCAAGAGCTGGAGAAACTCAGGGAATGGATTGGCCAGAAGGAATCGGACATCGATCACGTGACCGTTCCCGCCGTGCACCGGCTTGCCGCGACGCTCGACCGCGACGATCCCGCGCCGCGGATGGGGGACCCGCTGCCCGTCGGCTGGCATCAGATCCTGTTCCCGCGCGTGGTGCGCCATTCGCAGATCGGGGCGGACGGCCACCCGCAGCGCGGGGATTTTCTGCCTCCGGTGCCGCTGCCGCGGCGCATGTTCGCCGGCAAGCGCACCACGTTTCACGCAGATCTACAAGTGGGCGACGCCGTGCGCCGCGACTCCGTCATCAAGGATGTCACCGTGAAGCAGGGCCGCACGGGAACGATGGTGTTCGTGACGGTGAAAACCGGGCTGACGGGCCCGCGCGGCCTTGCCATCACCGAGGAGCACGACTACGTCTACCGTGAGGCCGCGGCGCCTGGAGCGCCGCCCCAGCCGGCCCAGCCGGCGCCGGGGAAGGCGGTTTGGAGCCGCACCGTCACGCCCGACCCGGTCATGCTGTTCCGCTACTCCGCCCTCACCTTCAACGGTCACCGCATTCACTACGACCTGCTCTACGTGACCGAGGTCGAAGGCTACCCGGGGCTCGTCATGAACGGCGGGCTCACGACGCTGCTCGTGTTCGAGCTCGCGCGCGTCCGCACTTCCACGCCGATCCGCCACATCACCTCGCGCAACGTGCGCGCCCTGTTCGCAAACCAGCCGATCGCACTCGGGGGCGAGCCCTCGGCCGACGGGAAGACGGCGAAGCTCTGGGCGCTCAATCCCGACGGCGCCCTCGCCCTCACCGCCGAAGTGGAGTTTCGAGCGTAGGCGATGTCCGGCGGCCCCCTCGAAGGCGTGCGCGTCATCGACCTCACCTCGGTCGTGGTCGGGCCGCTGGCGACGCAGATCCTCGCCGATCACGGCGCGGAGGTCATCAAGGTCGAGTCGTGGGCAGGCGACCTGGTGCGCGTGATGAACGGACGCTCGGTCACGCCCGCCATGGGGGCCAAGTTCCTGCATCTGAACCGCAACAAGCGCTCGATCGTGCTCGATCTCAAGCAGCCCGCCGGGCACGCGGCGCTGCTGCGGCTGCTCGCGCGCGCCGATGTGATGCTCTGGAACGTGCGCCCGCAATCGATGGCGCGCATGAAGCTTGCCTACGACGACGTGCGCGCGGTCAACCCGAACATCATCTATTGCGGCATGTTCGGCTTCGGCCAGGACGGCCGCTACCGCGACAAGCCGGCCTACGACACCATCATTCAGGGCGCGGGCGGGATGGCTGCGCTGCATCACCGCGCGATGGGCGAGCCGCGCTTCGTGCCGATGGTGGTGGCGGACAAGGTGGTCGGGTTGATCGCGGTGCAGATGATCGCGATGGCGCTCTACGGGCGCACGCGAACCGGGCAAGGCTGCTCGATCGAGATCCCGATGTTCGAGAACCTGGTCAAGTTCGTCCTGGAAGAGCACATGTACCTGAAGACCTTCGTGCCGCCGCTGGGCGGGACCGGCGATCCCCGGCTGCTCGATCCCATCAACAAGCCGCTGCCCACCCGCGACGGCTATATCTGCATCTCGGCCAACACCGACGAGCAGGTCTTCGCGTTCTTCGACGCGATTGGCCGGCCGGAATTGAAGGCCGACCCGCGCTTCTCGAGCGTGCCGGCGCGCTTCGCCCACGTCCGGGACTACTTCGAGGTCCGGATGGCCGCGCTGAAGGCGAAAACGACCGGCGAATGGCTGGAGATCTTCGACCGTCGCGACATACCGGCGATGCCCTATCACACGCTCGACAGCCTGCTCGAGGACCCGCATCTGAAGGACGCCGGTTTCTTCGAGGTGAAGGACCATCCGACCGAGGGCGCAACGCGCAGCATGCGGCTGCCCAACAAGTGGTCGACCGGCACGCGCCGCGAGTGGGTCCCGGCGCCCAAGCTCGGCCAGCACAGCGTCGAGATCCTGCGCGAGGCCGGCTACGATGCCGCCGCGATCGAGGCCATGGTCGCGAGCGGGGCGACCGTCGATGGCCGCGTCAGTAACTGATGGACTCGCGCCCACAAATTGGACTCGGGCGGAATAGCCGGCGGGCGGCTGCGGTAAACTAGGCGCCCGCTCAACCTGCACCGAATCGGCGGCACGTCCGCCCGCCCCAACCTACGGAGAACCCCATGCACAGCCTGAAGTTGCTCGTCCGCCGCTCGATGTCCGCGTTCCTCGTCGCCCTCGCGCTGGCCCTGCCGGGGTCCGCGATCGCGCAGGACAAGGACTACACGCCCACCGTCGGCCAGGAAGGCAAGGACGTCATCTGGGTGCCGACGCCGCAGGCGCTGGTCGAGAAG
>JAHZNX010000191.1 GCA_020028375.1 Betaproteobacteria bacterium
CTCATCGAGATCAACGTGACGAACCTCGCGGGAGTGCCGTCCATCGTCTACGGGCTCCTCGCCCTCGGCCTGTTCGTGTACGGCTTCGGGTTCGGGCAGAGCATACTGACCGCCGGGCTCACGCTGGGCCTGCTGATCCTGCCCGTCGTGATCGTCGCCACCCGGGAAGCTATCCGGTCCATCCCGGCCGTGATCCGGGAAGGCTCCTACGCGCTCGGCGCGACCAAGTGGCAGACCACGTCGCACCACATCCTGCCGTACTCGCTGCCCGGCATCATGACGGGAGTCATCATCGGCATGGCGCGCGCCATCGGCGAGACCGCGCCGGTGATCACCATCGGAGCGCTCACCTTCATCGCCTTCCTGCCGGCAGCGCCGTTCACCGGAGACCCGCCGGCCGGCCTGCTCGACTGGGTCATGTCGCCGTTCACGGTGATGCCGATCCAGATGTTCAACTGGACCTCGCGACCCGAGGCGGCATTCCACCAGAATGCCGCCGCGGCCGGCCTGGTGCTGGTGCTGATGACGCTTTCCATGAACGCGCTGGCGATCTATATTCGTTATCGGCTGAGGAAGACGCTCAAATGGTAGGCACACCCGCACCGGAGATCGCGTCGGTTACCACCGCTGCGAGCGGGCCGGTCGCAACGGCGAAGTCAGAGACGAAGGCGCTCAGCTTCTTCTATGGTGGATTCCAGGCGCTGAAGTCGATCAGCATGCCAATCTACGAGAAGAAGGTGACGGCGCTGATCGGTCCGTCGGGCTGCGGCAAGTCCACCTACCTGCGCTGCTTCAACCGCATGCACGATCTGTACCCCGGCAACCGCTACGAGGGCCAGATCATGCTTTACCCGGACAACACCAATATCCTGAATCCGGTGGTTGACCCGATCGAGGTGCGCATGCGCATCAGCATGGTGTTCCAGAAGCCGAATCCCTTTCCCAAGTCGATCTACGAGAACGTCGCCTACGGCCTGCGGGTGCGCGGCGAGCGTAAGCGTGCGCTGCTCGACGAGAAGGTGGAGGACGCGCTGCGCGGCGCGGCGCTGTGGGACGAGGTCAAGAACCGCCTGAACGACCTTGCCTTCAACCTCTCCGGCGGGCAGCAGCAGCGGTTGTGCATCGCGCGGGCGCTCGCGACCGATCCGGAGATCCTGCTGTTCGACGAGCCGACTTCCGCGCTCGATCCGATCGCAACCGCCAGCATCGAGCAACTGATCACCGAGCTCAAGGAGAAGATCACGATCCTGATCGTCACCCACAACATGCAACAGGCGGCGCGCGTCTCCGACTACACCGCCTACATGTACCTCGGCGAGCTGATCGAGTTCGACGCGACGGACACGATCTTCATCAAGCCGAAGATCAAGCAGACCGAGGATTACATCACCGGCCGCTTCGGCTGACGAATCCGCGGGAACCGCCCATGCCCACCACCGAGCACCTGTCCAAGCAGTTCGACGTCGATCTGGAATCCCTCCGCTCGCGCATGCTGCAGATGGGGGGCCTGATCGAGTCGCAAATTCTCGCGGCGATCGACGGCTTGTACAGCGGCAATCTCCACGCCCTGGAGCAGGTGATCGAGAACGACCGCCGCGTCAACGGCTTCGAGGTGAGCATCGACAACGACTGCAGCCATATCATCGCGCGCCGCCAGCCCGCGGCGAGCGACCTGCGCCTGATCATGGGCGTGAGCAAGGCGGTGACGGACCTCGAGCGCGTCGGCGACGAGGCGAAGAAGATTGCGGTGGTGAGCAGGCAGATCCACGAAAGCGGGCGGCTGCAGGTTCCGCGGCTCGGGGACATCCGGCGCGCGGGCGGCATCGTGGTCAGCATGCTGCGCAAGGCGCTCGACGCCTTCGCCCGGCTCGACGCGGTGGCTGCCGCCGAGGTGATTCGCGACGACGCCGCGATCGACGAGGCGTTCCGCGGGATCATGCGCCAGCTGATCACCTTCATGATGGAGGATCCGCGCACCATCTCCACCGCCCTCGAGATCGTCTGGGTCGCACGCGCGCTCGAGCGCATGGGCGACCATTCCAAGAACATGGCGGAGCAGGTGATCTACATCGTCAAGGGCACCGACGTCCGCCACACCACCTTCGAGGACATCGAGCGCAAGGCGTCGCAGTAAGCGGCGACTGGCGGTCCGGCGCTTTCACTGCGGGGCGACCCCGGGCTGCTCGCGATCTCCGATCCCGGTGCCGATGGACACCGCCAGACATGAAGTTACGCGGATAAGTCCTTGACTTCATTCCGCAGCGGGACGGAGCCGCGCGCCGGCAGTCGCACACAGATCCGCGCCGGGACCGCGTCAGGCGGAGGCGGGGACGCTCAACGAGCGAGGCGAAGCGAGTGTCCGCCAACGGCGACAGTCGCAAAAAACCCCTTGCAAGGTTGCGCGGACATAGGCATTCTCTACCCGCTGAATTCGAGGATAGAGGGCGTTAACCACCCACTCACTCGCGCTGATTCAGCGCACCCAACGGGAGATCCACACTATGGCCAAGAAGAGCAGCAAGAAGTCCAAAGCGAAGAAGAGCGGTCGCAAGCCGAACGCCGCGTTCATGAAGCCGATGAGCACAAGTTCCACGCTCCAGGCTGTGATCGGCAGCGGCTCCATGCCGCGCACCGAGGTTACCAAGAAGCTGTGGGCGTACATCAAGCGCAACGGCCTGCAGGACAAGATGAACCGGCGCATGATCAACGCCGACGACAAGCTGCGTGCGGTGTTCGGCGGCAGGTCGCAGGTGTCGATGTTCGACATGACCAAGCTGGTCAGCAAGCACCTGAGCTAGAACCCGCTTCACGTCGCAAAAAGGGGCCGTGGAGATGCGGCCCTTATTATTCGCCGCGCCGAAAGCGCCGATAAAGCGGCTGCTCAAATCGGCGCGCCTGCAAAAATCAGCGACTGTAGCCGCCCGCTTCGCGCCGCTTCATGAGGTACGGGCCGTGAAACAGATACGGCCGCGTGCGGCGGCCGTCTATCGGCTCAACCGGTTGCGGCCTTTCTCCTTGGCGCGGTAGAGCGCGCGGTCAGCAGCTTCGATCACCGCTTGCGGCGTGCCGGAGCGCCCGTTCGTTTCCGCCACGCCGATGCTCACCGTCACCGACACCCCCCGTTTTCCCCGCCATCCGCCTTTCTGGCGCTTGGTGCGCCTGGTTTGTGCCGGGCGGTCGCTGGCGCGCAGCGCCATGCGATACGATTCGATGTCCTCGCGCACCGCTTCCAGGTGCGGGATCGCATCCTCCGCGTCCTTTCCGGGGAAAAGCACGGTGAACTCCTCGCCGCCGTAGCGGAACGCCTTGCCGCCGCCCCCCACGCGGGCGATGTGCGCAGCCACCATCTTCAGGACCTGGTCGCCGAGGTCGTGCCCGTAGGAATCGTTGAATTTCTTGAAGTGGTCCACGTCGAGCATCGCGATGGTGTAGCGGTTGCCGAGCGCCGCGAGCTGCTCGTTCAGCGCGCGCCGGCTCGGGATGCCGGTCAATTCGTCGCGGAATGCCATGCGAAACGTATCCTGCAGCACCGCAATCGCCACCATCAGCTCCGCGGCGGCGATGAAGCTCGCAAACGTGATGTATGCATTGGGAACATGCAAGGCAATGGCGAACGCTGCAATCGCGCCCGCGAAACTCGCATTCAGGTGGGAACGGCGGACAAACGCTGCGACGGCGGCGACGGCGAAGCTCAGCACGATGGCGACAATCGCGGACTGCGGCAGGCGCCCGGCGCTGACCGGGATCGGGTCGAGGAGCTTCTGGTACGCCAAGTCGACCAGATCAGCGCGGCCCGCAACAATGACCCAGGCCGTGAACGCGATCTGCGCGAGAAATACGCCGAACCGCAACGCGCCGTGGCGGTTGAGCAGGCCGCGCTCGGGCAGCACCGACAGCAGCGCCAGATCGAGCGGCAGGAAGACCGTGAGCGCAGCGTAGACCGCGCGCGCATGAAGGCCATCGAGTCCCTCCTGCAACCACCATTGACGCGATGCGTAGGCCGTGGCGAGGATGACGAGAGCTAACACCGCGCGGGCACGGCCGTAGCCGACCGCGAGCGCCATGCCCAGGGCGAACAGGATGTGGGGACTGTAGATCGTGAACCCGGCGAGCGAGCGCGGCAGCGCCGCGCCGTAGATGATGAGCGCAAAGCCCCCCGCGAGGATCGCGACCGGGACCAGGGGCAGTGAAAGCGCCCTCAGAAACGCGCGCATGACAATGGTAAGCGGTATTCCGTTAGCAGCGAGCGGCAAGCGGAGAGAAGCCGTTGTTCAGTCGTTACCGCTCACTGCTCACCATTCACTGGTCACTGCCGTCAGGGCGCCAGTCGCTCGATCCGCCAGCGCCTGCTGCGCGCGCGGCGGTAGAGGATGCGGTCGTGCAGGCGATCCTCGCCGCTCTCCCAGAATTCGAAAGCATCCGCCACCAGCCGGTAGCCGCCCCAATGCGGCGGGCGCGGCACGGTGCCGGGATATTTCCGCGCAAAGGCCGCGAAGCGGCGCTCGAGCGTGCCGCGGCCCGCCACCGCAACGCTTTGCGGCGAGGCCCACGCCGCAAGCTGGCTGCCGCGCGGGCGTGTCGCGAAATAGGCGTCCGACTCGCGCGCCATCACCCGTTCCACGCGCCCGTCGATCCGAACTTGGCGCTGGAGTGCGCCCCAGTAGAACAGCAGCGTCGCGCGCGGATTGCGCGCGAGATCTCGCCCTTTGCGGCTGCGGTAATTGGTGTAGAACACGAAGCCGTGCGCGTCGAACCCTTTCAGCAGCACCATGCGCAGCGACGGGTGGCCCGCGCGGGATGCCGTGGCGAGCGCGACCGCGTCCGGCAGCGGCTTCACCTCCGCCTGCGCGCGCTCGTACCACCGGGCGAACTGCGCGACGGGGTCGCTTTCGACGCGGAGCCACAACAGGAGGAATCATGCCACGTCTTGCGCCGCTTCCGCTCTCTCCGGAATTGAACGATCTCGCGCAGCTCTTCGGCAAGACGCTCGGCTTCGTGCCGAACAGCGTGCTCATCATGCAGCGCAGGCCGAAGCTGGTGCGGGCATTCACGGCGTTGACCGCCGCGGTATGGGATCCGCAAGGCGAGGTGGACCGCGGCTTCAAGCGCCTGGTCGCCCACGTCGCGAGCCGCACCCACGGCTGCCATTACTGAATGGCGCACACCGCCGGGGGGTCGCTCCGGTTCGGCATCGACGACAAGAAGCTCGCCGCCGTCTGGGACTACCGCACGAGCCCGCTCTACTCGGAGCCCGAGCGCGTTACGCTCGACTTCACGATCGAGGCCGCCGCGCAGCCCAACGCCGTCACCGACGAGTCGTTTGCGAAGCTGATGCGGCACTGGAGCGAAGGGCAAATCGTCGAAATCGTCGGTGTCATCGCACTGTTCGGTTTTCTCAACCGCTGGAACGACACGATGGCGACGCCGCTGGAGGAGGAGCCGATCGAGGTCGGCGAGAAATACCTTGCGGCGCACGGCTGGCGCGTCGGAAAACATAAAACCTGAAATTAGCCGCCAAGACGCCAAGGCCGCCAAGAAAATCCAATCAAAAAGCTAAACCACGAAGGACACAAAGGACACGAAGGAAGAACCGGATTTGACGTTGGTGTGCCTGTCGTCACGGGCGTATACTGACAGCGCGCGGGTGTGCGCAGCGCGCTACGAAGAAGGAGGGTCGTCGTATGACAATCGAGAGATCAGTTCTACTCATCGTGGGCATCATCGTGCTCGGCAGCGTTCTGCTCGCCGTCTACCACAACATCAACTGGCTCTGGCTCACGGGAATCATGGGGGCGCATCTCATCCAGGCGTCCGTTACCGGCTTTTGCCCTGTCGTGATGACGTTGAAGAAACTCGGGCTGCCGGAGAAAGCAGGCTTTGCGTAAGGTGTAATTAATCGGGGACAGACTGAGCTGCCCCCGGTTTCGTTTCAACGCCCTCCGCTCCCCTGGCGCACGCCGTATTTCGTGCGGTAGTGCTTGGACAGGACCTTGCGTGTCTGCGCGTAGAGCCGCGAGTTGAGCGCGGCCGGTTGTTTCGACTGCGCTGCCTCGGGACATTGCTGCCGGCCGGGTTTGTTTGGCGCGGGCTTGCGCACAGCCGCGATTAACGCTTCTTCAGAGTGACGCCGACACCCGCCGAGTGCATGTTGAGGAACACCGTGTCGTATGCCGGGTTGGTGGTGACCGCCTCGACGTATCGCGGATCGGGCGGGGGCGAGGCCATGTTGTGCGCGACGATGAGGCCGCCGGGCCGCACCAGCGGCGCGAGCTTCTGCAGGTAGTCGGGATAGCCTTCCTTGTCGGCGTCGATGAAGACGAGGTCCAGCGGGTCCTTCAGCTTCGTGATCTCGGTGTGCGCATCGCCCAGCACCAGCGTCGCCTGCCTGGGCAACCCGGCGCGCTCGAAATTCTGGCGCGCCAGCTCGTGGCGCCCGCGGTCGATCTCGTAGGTCGTGAGCCGGCCGCCGGTTCTCATCAGCGCGAGCAGGATCCACAGGCCCGAGTAGCCGGTAGACGTGCCGACCTCCACCACGTGCTTCGCGCCGATGGATTCCGTCAGTATCCGCAGCAGCCGCCCGTCTTCCTCCGGAACGCTGAGATAGCGGTGGTTGCGGTACACTTCTACCATCACCGCGAGGACACGTTTTTCCTCCGCGGTATTATCCATCGGCGCCCGCTCCAGCGTCCGGTAGCGCTGTGCCTGGGCCGTTGCGGAAGGCAGCGTGGCCGCCGCGGTTCCGAGCGCTAACGCAGCGCCCAGCGCGGCCCGGCGCCCGGGCTCGAAGGTCTTCTTCATGGCACCGGTGGCCGTGATTCGTGAGTCCAGATTCGACCAGTTGATCCGCTGCGCCCGTCGCGGGAAGAAATCCCGCCGTTATTCTATTCTTGTTTCTCCCGGCGTCCTGGCGGTTCAATCGTACTTGATCACCCTTGGCGGTGAGCGGTCCGGAAGGCGTCAGCCGACGAGGCGCCAGGTGCCGTCGCCGCCCGGGCAGGCTTTCACCCGGTTCGTCTGCTTGCCCCCGTCGGTGGTGATCCTGAAGTCGAACTCGCGGCATCTCATGCGTTCTTGCTCAACGCCGCGCAGCGGGGTCAGCCGGTAGGTCCTGCGCTGATCGGCGCTGGTCCAGGTGACCGCCTTCTTGTCGCCCACCAGCTCGAGCGCGTGGCCGATGCAGGCGCGATCGGTCTCATCCATGTCGCGGCCGATCTTCGCACCGATGACCGCGCCGGCGACGGTGCCGACGAGGATCGCGATCGGCCGGTTCTCCCCCTTGCCGACCTCGGAGCCGATGGCGCCGCCCGCAGCCGCGCCGATCACCGCGCCGATCGCCTCGCGGTTGCAGCGGCCGTTGATGACGCCGTAGTGCTTGTCCCACTTCTTGCCGGAATATCCGGTGTAGGGATCGCCCTGCTTGCGCTTGCCGTGTGCTGGCGCCCAGGGCGGGGGATCGCCATAGGAATCGAGCGGCACCGCGAACGCAAGGGCGCCGCCAACAAGGGCGAGCAGGGTCAGGGTGCGGATAAGGCCGGGGCGAGCGGGCATTTATTCCTCCTGTCTGGCGGAATGGCAGCTGCGTCTGCGCTTTGGACTGCCAAACGACTGGCAAGTTTACCCGCAGGCGCCAATCGCCCCGCACGCCGTGCAGAACTCGCAGCCGTCCTTGTGGATCACCGCCGCGTTGCCGCATTCCCCGCAGCGCTTGCCGTGCAGGATGCGATAGGCGGCGCCCTCTCGCACCGGCATCCGGTCGTCCTCGGGGATCTCCAGCACGCCCATCTCGGAGAGCGGATAGCCGCGCTCATCGAGCACCCCGAGCATCGAGTAGCGGTGCATGATGAGGCGCGCGCAGTAGGCGATCGTGCTCGGGAAATTCTGCTGGCGGCTCTCCCCCGGCACCCGCGCCATGAAGTCGCCGAGCGGCTCGGCGTAATTGAGGAGCTTGCGCAGCTTCATGCCGATCCACGCCGGGTCGATCACGCGCATATCGAGCGAGAGCAGCTTGCACAGGCCGTCGAGCGCGCGCGGGTACTCGCCCGCCATCCACACCGAGTACGGACGGCGATGGCCGCCCGGCAGCATCAGCTCCTTGAGGATCAGCAGGAAGTCATCGCCGGCGCGCGGATTGTGCACGTCCACCGTCCATGACATCGTGCCGTCGGTCCCGGTCTTGGGCTCCTTCTTCGCGAACAGCGCCTCGAGCACCGGCGATCTGCCGTCCGCTTTCGAGAATGCGCCGAGCTGGTCCACGCGGTAGCGCACGATGCGCGCGAACGCCGCCACCAGGCTCGGCACGCGCCGCACCTCGCCGTCGGGCGGCATCGGGCAGTCGAAGGCGTCGTCGCCCGCCGTGCGCGCGAGGATCTCGAGCTTCATCTTGAGCCAGGCCTTGTCCTGCGCGCGCATGTCCATCGAAAGGGACTTCGCGACCGCGCCCAGCCCCCGCGGCTGCTCGGTGC
>JAHZNX010000192.1 GCA_020028375.1 Betaproteobacteria bacterium
AACTGGGACAAGACCGAGGTGAAGGAGCTCGACAACCAGTCGGTGCTCCGCGCCGATCCGCAGAAGGACGGCAGCTTCACGGTGACGCGCGTCACGTTCGACACGACGCAGCCGAACGGGATCCTGGTATCGCAGGATCAGGGCACGCTCTACGTTGCCGAGAGCAGCTACACGCGGGGCATTGCGCGCGAGCTGCGCGCCTATCCGATCCGCGAGGACGGCAGCCTCGGCACCTACAGAACGCTCCACACCTGGGGCGAGGACGCGCGGGAAGTGCACCGCGGCATCGACGGCATGTGCCTCGACCGCGACGGAAATATCATCGCGACCAACGGCTGGGAGCTGAGCGGCCCGGGACCGATGATCACGGTGTTCTCGCCGACCGGCCGCGTCCTGGAGACGCACCCGGTGCCGGCCAACCGCCCGACCAACTGCTGCTTCGGCGGCCCGGATCTCACCACCCTGTTCGTCACGACGGTGGAGGGGCACTTCTTCAAGGCCCAGACCGACCGCGTCGGCTGGGCCATGTACCCCTAATTCGGGAGCAGAAGCTCCACGCGCGCGCGCAGGCCGCCGCCTTCACGCCTGAGCAGCCGCACGCTGCCGCCGTGCAGCCGCGCGATGCGATCCACGATCGCGAGCCCGAGCCCCGTGCCGCTCGTCGAGCGTGCCTGGTCGAGGCGCGTGAACGGCTGCAGCATGCGCTCGGACTCGCCCGACGGTATGCCCGGTCCGCGGTCCAGCACCTCGATCACCACACGCCGGGCCTCGGACCGGGTGGCCACCTCGACGGTGGGGCTACCGTGGCGCAGCGCGTTGTCCACCAGGTTGGCGACCAGCCTCTGCATCGCGGAGGGCCGCAACACGAGCGGCGGCAGCGTCTCGAGCCGGGTCGAAACGGCCTTGCCGGCGCGCGCATAGCCCTCGCACACCTCGCGCACGATGGCATTGAGATCGCCTTCCGGTACCGGCGCTTCGCCTTCCGCGAGCCGTGCGAAATCGAGGAACTGGCCGATTGCCGCGTCGATGTCCTCGACGTCCTGCACCAATCCGGCCTTGAGCGCGGGGTCGCCCCTTTCGTCCAGCATTTCCAATCCCAGGCGGATGCGCGAGAGCGGGGTGCGGAGGTCGTGCGATACGCCGGCGAGCAGCAGCGCCCGCTCCTCGTCCAGGCGCTTCAGGTCCGCGGCCATGCTGTTGAACGCGTGGGCGAGCGTGCGTATTTCCGACGGGCCCGTTTCGGCGACGGGCGGTGGCGTGCGGCCGCGGCCGATTTCCGCCGCGGCGCCGGCGAGCTCGCGCAGCGGCCGGTTGATGCGCGCGACGACGAGATAGGCGCCGAGCAGGGCGAGTGCCAGCACCAGGGCGCCCCATCCGACCCAGCGCAGGGGATCGGCGCGCTCAAGCCGCGACCGGGGCAGGTGGACCCAGTAGTCGTCCCCGTCGATGCGGAAGCTCACCCACGCCCCGCGCACGCCATTGCGGCTGGCGGCAATCCGCGTGTCCGCGCCGAGTTGCCGCCGGACCTCGCTCTCCACCAGGCGCAGGAACGGCCGGTCGGGGAGGGGCGCGACGCGCTCACTCTGCTCGCCGCGGTAGACCTGTATGCCTTCCTCCTGCGACAACTCGTCGAGCAGCTCGAGGCGCTTCGAGGGCTGGGCCGTGATCAGCGCCGCGCGCGTGAGGTTGACCACGCTCGCGATCTGCTTCGCGACCTGGCGCGCGCGCGGCTCGCGCTCGCTCACCCGGAAGATCTGCAGCCACGCGAGATGCGCGACGACGAGCAGCAGCGCGATCAGCAGCACGCTGCGCCACAGCAACGTCCGGGGGATCAGGGTCACTGACTTTTGCCGTCGGGAATGAAGACGTATCCGAATCCCCACACCGTCTGGATGTAAGCCGGCTTGGCGGGATCCGCCTCGATCAGCTTGCGCAGCCGCGAGATCTGCACGTCGATCGAGCGGTCGAAGGCTCCGAACTCGCGCCCGCGCGCGAGCTCCATCAGCTTGTCGCGCGAGAGGGGCGAGCGGGGATGCTGCACCAGCACCTTGAGCAGTGCGAATTCGCCGGTGGTGAGCGCCACGTCCTGCCCGTTCCTCGTCAGGCTGCGCGTCGCGAGATTGAAGCGGAAGGCTCCGAACTCGACCACCTGCGGTTCCATGGCGGGAGCGCCGGGCGGGCCGGGGAGGGGGCGCCGCCTCAGCACTGCCTGGATGCGCGCCACCAGCTCGCGCGGATTGAACGGCTTGGGCAGGTAGTCGTCGGCGCCCACCTCGAGTCCGACGATGCGATCCACGTCGTCGCCCTTGGCGGTCAGCATGATGATCGGCATGTCCTCGCCGCCTCCGCGCAGCCTGCGGCAGATCGACAGGCCGTCCTCGCCGGGCAGCATGAGGTCGAGGATCATGAGGTCGTAGCGCTCGCGCGCGAGCTGCCGGTCCATCCCGGCCGCGTCCTGCACCACGCGCACCGCGTAGCCCTGCTCGGTGAGGTAGCGATTGAGCAGGTCGCGCAGCCGCGCGTCGTCGTCCACCACGATGACCTTCATCCTGGGCTCGGCCATGGCGCAATCCTAACGGCTCGCATGACGACGGGAACAGGCATTTGTAAGAGTTTGTTTCCCTGACGAAACGGGAAACAAATTGTTACAAAAAACCGCCGTGCGTGTAATGAGCGCCCCGGCGGGGTGCGTTAATCTAGCCAACGGCTCGCCGGCGTCTTCCGCTGCCGGCACATTTATATAATGCATTGCGCGGTGCCCGGGCAGAGCACCATTGCGCGCACGGAGGCCGGTCGGTGAAGAAGTTGTTGTGGGTGGCAGCTGCTGTGGCGCTGCTCGCGCCGGGGCTTGCGGCGGCCCGCGACCTGCGCCCGGGCTTTGGCGCGGGGATGCAGGAACAGGGGGGGCGCCAGGTAAAGAAGGCGCCGGGCCAGCCGCCGCGCGGCGAGGGCCACCCGCGCGGAGAGCATTACAAGGGACACAAGGGGCGGCTTACGGAGGAAGAGCGGCGCGAGCTGCACCGGGACCTGGAACGCGCCAACCGCGAGATCTACCGGAAATAGGCAATCCGGGTCGTCCTCGCGAAGGCGGGGACCCAGTAACGCGCTGAGGGTTCTAGATTCCCGCCTTCGCGGGAATGACGTGTCCGCACTTGAGCGGAATTGCCGAAAGGAATCGACATGAAAGCGAGTCCGGTAATGGTGGCGGCAATCGCAGCACTGCCTCTGCAGACTATTCCTGCCTTGGCGGGCGGAGGAGCCAGTCCGCGGGCGCACGGTGCGCCCATGCATCAACCCCAGGCTCATCAGCGGATGCAGCACAGCAGTCCGGCCCCGGGGACGGTTCCGCACGGCGCCAGCACCGTCTCCGGCCAGGCACATACCTTTTACGGGGGCCCCAGCGCGGGGCCTTCCACCGTACACCTGGGTAACGGGGTGTACTTCTTTCCACGATAAACCGACGAAGGAGCCTCATGAATCGATCGCTCATTGCAGCAGCAGTAGCAGTCGCCGCACTCGCCGCGCCAGCGGCGCCTTCCCTGGCAGGCGAGGGCATCCCGGGCGCCACGGTGCGCTCCGACAGCGGCAAGGCCGCGGGCGACCGCAAGGCCCGGTTCGAGCAGTGGTGCCAGGACAATCCCGAGAAGTGCCGCGAGGCGAAGGCGAAAGCGCAGCAGCGCCGGGAAGAATGCAAGGCCAATCCCGAGAAATGCCGCGCCGAGGCGCAGGCACGCCGCGAGCAGTGGTGCAAGGACAATCCTGAGAAGTGCCGCGAGATGAAGGCCAAGGCGCAGCAGCGCCGCGAGGAATGCAAGGCCAATCCCGAGAAATGCCGGGCCGAAGCACAGGCGCGGAATGAGGAGCGCTTCAAGAAGGCGGATGCCAATGGCGACGGCCGGTTGAGCCGCGAAGAGGCGCAGAAGAGCATGCCGCAGATTGCGCGCGACTTCGACCGCATCGACGCCAACAAGGACGGCCTGGTGACCCAGGAGGAGCTGGAAGCCGCGCGCAAGCCCCGCGCAGGCGCGAGCAAAGGCAAGGGCAGTTGACGGCCTCGACGCGGCAGTTCGATGAACCGGCGCATGCACGGAGTGAAAGCGAAATGAGTCACTCGCGTTCCGGCTTTTTTTGGCGTCCCTTCGACTCGCTCAGGAGAGGCCCTGGCGGTTCAATTCCTGTCCTGACGCTTCTTGGCGCTCTTAGCGGTTCGGTTCCTTCTCCCGCACACGCTGCGGTTCCGCTCGGCTTCGACGACGCCCGGCACCTCCTCAACCGCACGAGCTACGCCGCCGGGCCCGCGGACATCGAGGCATTCGCGGGGCTTACCCGCGAGCAAGCCGTGGACCGCCTGGTGGCGTGGACCGGTCAACCGGCGGTCACCCCGCCGCCGGCCTGGGCTGCGGAGCCGTTCGAATCGCTGCGCCGCTTCCGGGGCATGGGGCCGGAGGAGCGCAAGCTCGCGCTGCGCGAGATGTACCAGAAGGCCTTCGAGCTGCAGTCGTGGTGGCTCACCGAGATGCTGGTGACGCCCTCTCCGCTCACCGAGAAGATGACGCTGTTCTGGCACAACCATTTCGTGTCGAGCCAGCAGAAGGTGCGCTCGCCGCAGCTGATGTACCGGCAGAATGCCCTGCTGCGGCGCCACGCGCTCGGCAATTTCGGCGACCTGCTGCACGGCATCGCGCGCGACCCCGCCATGGTGATCTACCTCGACAGCGCGTCCAACCGCAAGGGGCAGCCCAACGAGAACTTCGCCCGCGAGGTGATGGAGCTCTTCACGCTGGGAGAGGGCCACTACACCGAGCGCGACGTGAAGGAGGCGGCGCGCGCTTTCACCGGCTGGGGCATCGATCCCGACCGGGGTGAGTTCGTGTTCCGCCCGCGCGCGCACGACGACGGAGTGAAGACCGTGCTCGGGCGCACCGGCAACCTGGATGGGAATGCTGTCCTCGGGATTCTTCTCGCGCAGCCGCAAACCGCGGAGTTCGTTGCCGCTAAGCTGTGGCGCGAGTTCGTGTCGCCCGACCCGGATCCCGCAGAGGTCAGGCGCGTCGCCGCGGTGTTGCGGGAATCCGGTTACGAGATCCGGCCCGCCTTGCGCGTGCTGCTCACCTCCGATTCCTTCTACGCGCCGGAGAACCGGGCGGTGCTGATCAAGTCACCCGTCGAGCTGGTGGTGGGCACGCTGCGCCAGTTCAGCTTCGCGACCGGGGAGCCGCTGCCCTTCGTGCTCGGCGTCGCGGCTCTCGGGCAGAATCTGTTCGCGCCGCCCAATGTGAGGGGCTGGCCCGGGGGCGAGATGTGGATCAATTCGACGACGCTGCTCGCCCGCAAGGCGTTTCTCGACCGGCTGTTCAGGGTGGAGGAGATGAGGGCGATGGCGGCGGGGGGCGGAGGCGTCGAGGCGCCGGGGATGGCCGCGCGTGTGGCCGACGGGCGGAGCCGCTACCTGCAGGCAATGCTCGATGTCCAGTTCGACGGCGGCAAATGGCTGTCGCAGTTCGACGGCCGCCCGCAGCTGCTGCAGCGGGTGGTGCTCGCCTCGGCGCCGGTCACCGAGCCGCCGCCCGGGGTGCAGGGCATGGAACTGATCCGGCACCTTGTGCTGGATCCGGCATATCAGCTGAAGTGACGAGATATGGGTGACGAGATATGGGTGACGAGGTACGGGTGACGAGGTACGGGTGACAAGGTGAGCCTGTGATATTGGAGGTGCGGGAGTGAATAGGCGCGAGTTCCTGAATGCGGTCGGGGCGGCCACGGTTACTGCGTGGACGCCCGGAATGGCGTTTGCGCAAAGGACGGGCGCAGGCTACGACCGCTTGCTGGTGCTGGTGGAGCTGAAAGGCGGCAACGACGGCCTGAATACCGTTGTGCCCTACGCCGACCCGGCCTACTCGGGGCTGCGGCCGCGGCTTGCGATTCCGCGCGATCAGGTGCTCCAGCTCGACCCGCAGGCGGGTTTCCATCCGGCGCTGGAACCGCTGATGGCCTCGTGGAAGAGCCACGAGCTGGCGGTGGTGCAAGGCGTGGGCTATCCCGGCGCGAACCTCTCCCACTTCCGCTCGATCGACATCTGGGACACCGCGTCGAACAGCAACGAGTATCTGACGGACGGCTGGCTCGCCCGCGCATTTGCGGCGAGTCCGGCGCCGGCCGCGTTCGCCGCCGACGCCGTGGTGGTGGGCGGCGCCGAGATGGGGCCGTTGCGGGGCGGCGTGCGTGCGATCGCCCTGGCGAGCCCGGAGCAGTTCCTGCGCCAGGCGCGTTACGCGGCGCCGGCCGGGCAGGGACGCAACGCGGCCCTCCACCACATTCTCCGCGTCGAGGAGAACATCGCGCAGGCCGCCGCCCGCCTGAGCGGCAACCGCGCCTTCGCCACCGAATTTCCGACTAATCCGTTCGGCAATGCCGTGCGGACGACGGCCCAGCTTGTCGCCGGCGAGGCGGGAATAGCGGCGGTCAAGATCGCGCTGGGCGGTTTCGATACCCACAGCGGACAGCCGGGACGCCACGCGCAGCTGCTCAAGGCGCTGGCGGAGGGCCTGGCCGCGCTGAAGCTTGCGCTCGTGGAGCTCAACCGCTGGGATTCGACCCTGGTCATGACCTATTCCGAGTTCGGGCGCCGGCCCCGTGAGAACCTCTCGAGCGGAACCGACCACGGCACTGCCAGCGCCCATTTCCTGCTCGGCGGCCGGGTGAAAGGCGGACTGTATGGCATGCCGCCCGCGCTCTCGCGCCTGGACGGCAACGGCAACTTGCCGTTCGCGGTGGATTTTCGCGATCTCTACGCCACCGTCCTGGAACGGTGGTGGGGTGCGGACCCCACGCGCGCGCTGAAGGCCCGCTTCGCCCCGCTGGACGTCGTTCGCGTCTGAGCGTCCCGGGCGGTCCCGGCGCTGCCGCGGCAGTCATGAAGCCGCGGCCGCCATCCGGTGCGCGCGATGACGGTGGCATCCTATCGGCCGGCCGACCGGAGGCCCGGCGCATGGGTGATTCGTCCCCGTGGCGGGAAGGGTCCACATCGTATGCATGCCGTCGGCCGGCATCCTCGCTTCGACGCCCCCAAACCGCTAAAATGCCGCATTGCCGCCCGCTTGCACGCGGGCGGCCTCAGTTTGCCGGTCCGGGACCCATAACAGGACAACATGGCCATACTAGCGACGCGCATCCGCCAGAAGGACGGGACCTTCTTCTTCGTGAGCTACCCGGCGAAGGACATCCTCGCCAAGGTGCGCTTCATCAGCCGCTTCTACGGCGAGGGGGAGCAGATCGCGCCGCAGGTGATCTCGCAGAGCGACGAGATCGCGCAGTTCATCGCCCGCATCGAGCACAGCGACGTGGCGTTCCAGCGCCAGCTCTCGCGCGCCAAGGTGCGGGCGCTCAAGAACTTCTACGAGATGGCGGTGAACCAGCCGCCGATCCCCGGCACGGTGCTGTTGTTCTCCCCCGAGAAGCTCGCCTTCCAGCCCCTCGCCTCCGAGCAGACCGTCGGGCACCTGCAGGAGCCCGTCTCCAAGTTCCTGATCATCGACGGCCAGCACCGCCTGGCGGCGCTTAACTTCTACCTGCGCGAGCGCCCGGGGGAAGGCAACAACATCCACGTGCCGTGCGTCATCTTCGACGGGCGCACCGAGGACTTCGCCGCGGAGATGTTCGTCATCATCAATTCCACGCCGACCCGCATCAACAAGAGCCACCTGGTGGACCTCTACGAGCGGATCTCGTGGGCCGAGCCCGACCGGCGCTTTGCCGCGCGCCTGGTGGACAAGCTCTACCGGGAAGGCGACAGCCCGCTCCGCTACCGCATCAACCGCCTCGGCGGGCGCAGCCAGCAGGAGAAATGGATACTGCAGGCGGAGCTGTTCAACGAGCTCCACCGCTGGGTGAGCGGGGAGTGGCGCAAGATCCAGCGCTCGGGACACGCCATGCGCGAGATCGACCGCTATTACGTCATGGTGCGCGACTTCTTCAAGGCCTGCCAGAAGGTGTGGGGCACCGCCTGGGGGCACCCCAACTACATGGTGACGAAGCCCGTTACCC
>JAHZNX010000193.1 GCA_020028375.1 Betaproteobacteria bacterium
CCCGCTAGTCGCCTGCCTTCATCCTTCACAGGATCTGGCGCCAGCCAAATCCTTCGTCCTGCGTAGCGACGCCGATCCATTCCGGCGCGCATCCGAGCGCGCGGGCGAGCGCCGCGCGCGCCAGCTCCGGCGTGTTGTTCGTCTGCGAGAGATGCGCCGCGACCAGATGCTGCAGGCGGCTGCAGTCCATGGCCCGCACCAGCTCGGCCGACGCCGCGTTGGCGAGATGCCCGAGCCGGCCCGCGATCCGGCTCTTCAAATGCGCCGGATACGGGCCTCCCAGCAGCATGTCGAGGTCGTGATTACACTCCAGCACGAGAGCGTTCACTCCCGACAGCGATTGCGCGATGTGCGGCGTCGGTTGCCCCGTGTCGGTCAGCACGCCGAGCCGCACCGCGCCATCGGACAGCACGAACTGAGCCGGCTCGCGCGCATCGTGCGGCACCGGGAACGGCCGCACCTCGATGCCGTTGATCGCAAATGCCGTGTACGGGTCGATCAGGACCCGGCGCGGAATCGAGCGGCCCTCCGCGCCCAGCGCCGAGAGCGTCCCGCGCGTCAGGTATACCGGGACATCGAAGCGCACGGCGAGTTTCGCGACGCCGCCGCCGTGGTCGCCATGCTCGTGAGTCACGATGATGGCATCGAGATTCGATGCCTCCACGCCGAGCCGCGCCAGCCGGGAAGCGGTCTCGCTCAATCCAAAACCGCAATCGAGCAGCACGCGCGTGCCGCCGACTTCGATGACGAGTGCGTTGCCTTGGCTGCCGCTGCCCAGTGATGCGAAACGCATCACTTACTTCAGTTGCTCGTAGAGCAGCGCCAGAATGCGGCCCGCGGTGTCGGATTGCTCCCGCCCGCCGTCCTTGTTGAGGACATTGACCTGGGAGCCCGCGGCGTTCGCGCCCTTGACCTCTATGCGGAACTGCTCGCTCGGCTTGGGCTTGTCGCTGCCCCAGAACTTGAGCTTAGACAGGAAACCTTTGTCGGCGCTCTTGTTGTCGGCTTGCGGGTCTATGTAGCGTACGTAGTAGAGGCCCTTGGAGCGGTCGCTGTCCTCGACGGTGAAGCCGACGCGGTCGAGCGCAAGGCCGACACGCCTCCAGGCACGGTCGAACTGCTCGTTCAAGGCGAGCGTGCCGGTGCCATCCTCCCCTCGCGACAACGTCGCGCGCAGCGCGATGGGCTGGGTGGATGCGACTTCCGACTTGGCGCGCGCCTCGTCGATTCCGTAGCGTACCATCAGCCGGCGCAGCATCTCCGCCTCGAGTTCGGGATCGGGCGGACGCGGCTGCCAGCGGGTATCGGCCACACCCGCGGACACGTTCCCGATATAGACCTCCTCCATCCCACGGTGGCTGATATAGACCTCCGTGGTGCCGGGCTGGGAGCCGCGCTCGAGCCGCGTGCGGTATTTGTCGCGCATGCCCGTGGAATAAAACGTGTCGAGCACCCGGCTCAGGAAGTTGCGGACGGCGCCGGCGTCGACTTTGGGGTGTTTCTCGGCCCAATCGGTCTCCATGATGCCTGCCTCGGGCAGCTCGACATTTACGATGTAGCCGCCCTCCTGCCAGAATTCCCTGACTGATGCCCAGGTCTGCTCCGGCGTGCCCTTGACGACCAGCCAGCGCTCGCTGCCGTCGCGCACGAAGCGCGCGTTCGGTACATCCGGCAGCACGGTGAGCGCTCCCGCGCGCGCCTGCCCCGCGCGCTCTTTGCTGTAATCGGAGTAGGTTGCCGTGCCCGTCGGGTTGATGTCCGGCACCTTGAAGCGGTCGTCGGTCCCCGGCCGCATCAGATCGGGAGGCACTTCGAGCGGGGCCGTCTGGCCGGCCGACTTGTAATCGACCTTACTGCCGGAGTCGAACCAGCTGCACGCTCCGAGCGCCGCACAGGCGAGCAGGCACAGGACGCTGCGTGCCATCTCAGGCGGCGGCATAGCGCTCTTCCCTCACTTCCGCGCGGATGCCGGCGTGGCGCATCGCTTCCCGCACCTGCTCGTGGCACGCGGCCGACAGCGGCGTCAGCGGCAGCCGGATGCCGCCCTTGATGAGCCCCATCTGCTGCGCCGCCCATTTGACGGGAATCGGATTCGCCTCGAGGAACAGATTGCGGTGGAGCGGCAGCAGCCGGTCGTTGATCTCGCGCGACCTTGCGGCATCGCCGGCGAGCGCGGCCGCGCACATCTCGTGCATGAGGCGCGGCGCGACGTTGGCCGTGACCGATATCACCCCGCGGCCGCCCAGCAGCATCAGGGCAAGGCCGGTGGCGTCGTCCCCGCTGAACACGATGAAACCGCGCGGCAGGCGGCGAACGAGGTCGGAGCCGCGTTCGAGGTTGGCGGTCGCGTCCTTGATGCCGACGACGTTGGGTACCTGGGCGAGCCGCAGCACTGTTTCGTTCTGCAGATCGGCCACCGTGCGCCCGGGGACGTTATAGACGATCATCGGCAGGTCCACCGCCTCGGCGATCGCCCGGAAATGGCGATAGAGCCCCTCCTGGGTCGGCTTGTTGTAGTAGGGAACGACCGAGAGCGTATAGTCCGCACCGGCTTCCTTGGCGAAGGCCGACAGCTCGATCGCCTCGCTGGTCGCGTTCGCCCCGGTGCCGGCAACGACGGGTACCCGCCCCGCCGCGTGGTCCACAGCCGTCTTGATGAGGAGCCGGTGCTCGTCCCAGTCCACCGTCGGCGACTCTCCGGTGGTGCCGACCACCACGATGCCGTCGGTCCCCTCCTTGATGTGCCAGTCGATCAGTCGCCGAAAGGCGTCGAGGTCGAGCTCGCCATCCTCGTGCATCGGGGTAACAATCGCGACCAGGCTTCCTTGGAGTGCGGCCATTTGCCGATTTTCCCTTATGAAACAGAGAGAGGCTTGGCGTAAATTTGCCTAATTCTACTCCTTCCGGCAGGCGCGGAATAACTCTCTGACCGCGAGGATCTTGCCGGGTTTCCCCGACAAGGCCCCAAGGAAGGATCGCCCAGCCTGATGGTGAAACAAGGATAAGAACCGGGTCACGGGCCGCCCGGGCTACGCCAGAAAAGGCAGTTACAGTAAAACCCGTATCAATTCAGGGGGAAAAATTTAGATAAGGAACCTGCAGGGCTTCGACCCCGCAAGTTCCTAGCCCTGCTGGGACCGGTAGAAGCTGGCCAGGAAACTCTCGGCATCGGCCGCCGCCAGCTCCGCGACTAGCTCGCGGCAGGCCTCGAGCGGCTCGGCGAGAGTCGCCGCGAGCGGATTCCAACTCGCGCACAGCACCTCCAGGCCGTACTCGCCGGGTACGCCCTGCACCGTCTTGTCGAGATCCATATCCATATTGCTACTCTATAACGCGCGAGTCGGTAAAAGGTTGAATGGTCCTGCAACGCGCGCATTATTCCAGTTCAATGTTGCGTCATTGCGACAGCCGCGAACTGGCCCGGCAGGGCACGCAAGATCGCCGATGCCAATCTCCTATGGGCGGTGGGATACCTCTCCTACGCCAGAGACGGACGCACGGCGCAGATCCGTTGCACGGCTGCCGGCCGGGGATCGGATACCTCAAAGTCCTCGTAGGCGATGACTCGCAGCCGGCCGCGGACGACTTCCAGCAGCTCACCGGGCTTCAGGAGGAACGCCGGGTTGGAAGGCTTGCCATAGCGCTCGTTGCCGGCGGCGAAGGTTTCGTAGATCAACACGCCTTCGGGGGCCAGCGCCTGCAGCAGGCGGGAGAACAGCGGGCGGTGCAGGTAGTTGGCAACCACAATGCCGGCGAATTGTTGGCCTTCGTAGGGCCAGGGTCCGGCTTCGAGGTCGGCGCAGCGCGGGGCAATGCCCGGCACGCCCGCGAGCATGGCCGGATCGCGGTCCACCGCCTCCACCGGGTGGCCACGTCCGGCAAAGTAACGGGCATGACGGCCGTTTCCGCAGGCAAGGTCGAGCACCCGTCCACCCGCGGGTATCCGATCGGCCCAGCGCACGACCCACGCCGACGGGGTCTGGAAATCGTGAGGGTCGCTCATCATGCCAGCGGGTAATATAGCGCCATAAGATGCAGTTCAGAGCCTACGAAGGACGAAGGAGGATACGGTGGGAAACGTGTCAAGCAGCTTCACCCTGCTGGTCGCACTTCTTGTGCTCGCCGGGCCCGCCGCCGGTCAGGCGTACCCCGCGAAGCCGATCCGCATGATCATCGGATTCCCGCCGGGCGGCGGCACCGACATCGTCGGCCGCATCGTCGGGCAGCGACTGTCCGAGGTCCTCGGGCAGCAGATTCTGCCCGACAACCGCGGCGGCGCGAGCGGCCAGATCGCCGCCGATCTGACCGCCAAGGCGCCCCCCGACGGCTATACGGTGATGATGGCGCATATTGCCGCGATATCGATCCTGCCGTCGCTCTATCCCAAGTTGCCCTACGACGCCGCCCGGGACTTTGCCCCGATCACGCTCGTGGCGATCGGGCCGAACTTCCTGGTCGTGCATCCGTCGGTGCCGGTGAAAAGCGTCAAGGAGCTGGTCGCGTTCGCCAAGGCCAGGCCCGGCCAGTTGCACTACGCCTCGCCGGGCGCAGGCACCGTGCAGCACCTGGCGGGGGAACTGTTCAAGCTGCAGGCCAAGGTGGACATGCTGCACGTCCCGTACAAGGGAAGCGGGCAATCCATCGTGGATCTCGTCGCCGGCCATGTGCATCTCAACTTCGATTCGGTGCCCCCGGTCCTGCCTCATGTCAGGAGCGGCAGGCTGCGCGCGCTCGCGGTGACGTCCGAGAAGCGTTTCTCAATCCTGCCCGACATCCCGACCGTGACCGAGGGTGGCGTGCCCGGCTTCGACATGAGTACCTGGTGGGGGCTCGTGGCACCTGCCGCGGT
>JAHZNX010000194.1 GCA_020028375.1 Betaproteobacteria bacterium
TGAATCGCAGAAGACTCGCGCCCGATCAGTCTGCAAGAGTCAAGCCGGTGCACGAGTTGCGCAGACCGCCGGGCCGGCCGAGCAGCGCAGGGATACCGCTCGAGGTAACGAGGTAGCGGCGGCGAACCGGGGACGCCCTTCTTCTTTCGTGCCTTTCTTCTTGGGCGAGCAAGAAGAAAGGCACCGGCTCCCGGGGCCGCCCCCGGAAACAAAAAAGGCGGCATCGCCGCCTTTTTGCTTTGTTGCGGATCGTTCTACGCAGAGAACGACGATCCGCAACCGCAGGTGGAAGTCGCGTTCGGGTTCTTGATCACGAACTGCTCGCCCTCGACGTTCTGCTGGTAGTCGATCTCGGCACCCGCCAGGTACTGCAGGCTCATGGGATCGATCCGTCGGTAAACACCAGCGGTTGGGGTATGTTCTCGGTCACTGTGTTCATTCGATACTCCTGCATCAATTAAGCGCCGTGGAATCCGTCTCACTCCGCCGCGGCCGGTTTCAGCTTGACCACATTTTCGGACTTATCCCCGCTCTCGTAGACAAGCCTGCCCTGGACCACCGCGCCGAGCTGGATCTCGAGCGTCTTGTAATGCACATCCCCTGTGACATTCGCCTTGGGCTGCAGTTCCACGTATTCCGAGGCGTGCACCGGTCCGACCACGGTGCCGTTGATTACGACGTGGGAGACGTGGATTTCGCCCTCAATCTGCGCCTGCTCGGAGAGCACCAGCGTCCCAGGCTTGCCTTCGGAAGCAATCACATCGCCGCGCACGCGCCCGTCCACGCGCAGGCCGCCCGCGAAGATGATGTTGCCCTCGACGGTGGTGCCAGCGCCGATCAGGCACTCGATGTTGTTATGGGGCTTGCTGCCGCCCTTGCCTCCAAACATCCCGGACTCCTCAGGAAACGCTCACCGATTGCGATAGTTTAGGCGTTATGGAGCCGATTTCAAAGACCCGCACTTGCAGGCTCCTGACGACGGTCCCGGGCGCCACCTTGAACGTGCCTTCCACGCGCTGGAAGAACTTGAAGCTCACCTGGTACTCCTTGGCGCTCTTCTGCTCCTCCAGCGGCAGCGTAACGACGAACTTGCGGTCGCCCTGCTCGAGGTTCACCACGAACTGCAGCGTGCCCTGGAATTCCCTCACGCGCTGCCCGCTCTGCACGAGGAGAAAGCGGTAGCGGTATTCGCCGGGCAGCGAGTCGGGCTGCACGCGGAAGCGGTTGATGCTGAGCCCCAACTCCTTTTCCTCGGACGTCATCAGCGACTGGAACAGCGCGAGGTCCTCCTTGAGAGCCGCGTTCTCCTCGGACAGCAGCTTCACCTGCCGGCCGAGGTCGCCGTAAGTGGCGCGGTCGATCTGCAGCTGCCGGTCGGTGGCCGCCACCTGCGTCCGCAGCTCGCTGATCCGGGTTTCGCGGCTCTGGATCTCCTCGCTCATTCGTGCGATCACGCGCTGCGCCTCGCTCTGCCGGAAGCCGGCGAGCTCCATGCCGTAATCGTAGGTGGTCAAGCCGATGCCGACCACGAGCGCGCCGAGCACGATGTAGCCGATCCAGCGCCAGTACCACGGCATGTGCGCGCGCACCGCCACTCGCGGCGCAAAAATGCCGAACCTGCGCTTGAGCGTGCGGAAAATTTGAGCCATCGCGAACCCCCGCTAGGGCAGCAAGGCCAGCTGCCCGAGCCCGGTCGTCTCCGGCAGTCCGAACATGATATTCATATTCTGCACCGCCTGGCCCGAAGCCCCCTTCACCAGGTTGTCGATGACCGAGAGTATCACCGCGATGTCGCCGCCGCGCGGCTGGTGCACGGCGATGCGGCAGACGTTCGCGCCGCGCACCGAGCGCGTGTCGGGATGGCTGCCCGCGGGCATCACGTCCACGAACGCCTCCCCGGCGTAGCGTTTCTCGTACAGCGCCTGCAGGTCGGGTCCGGCCGTGAGCCGCGCGTAGAGCGTCGCGTGGATGCCGCGGATCATGGGCACAAGGTGCGGCACGAAAACAAGATTGACGGTGCGCCCGGCGGCCCGCTCGAGTCCCTGCGCGATTTCCGGGTGGTGGCGATGCCCCGGCACGCCGTAGGCCTTGAAATTGTCGGAAGCCTCGGCAAGCAGCGTGTGCACTTCCGCCTTGCGCCCGGCTCCGGAAACCCCGGACTTCGCGTCGGCGATGAGGTGATCGAGGTCGGCCATGCCGGACTCGATGAGCGGCAGGAAGCCGAGCTGCACCGCCGTAGGATAGCAGCCGGGGTTGGCGACGATGCGCGCTTCCCGGATCCGCTCGCGGTTCACTTCCGGCAGCCCGTAGACGGCTTCCGCCACCAGCTCCGGGCACGCGTGCTTGACGCCGTACCACTGCTCCCACAGCGCGACGTCCCGGATGCGGAAATCGGCGGCGATATCGATGACGCGCACGCCCGCGTCCACCAGCGCCCGCGCCTGCTCCATGGCGACGCCGTTGGGGGTCGCGAAGAAAACCAGGTCGCAGGCCGCGAGCTCCGCCTTCGCGGGATCGGAAAACTTGAGCCCCACCCGGCCGCGCAGGTTGGGGAAGAGCTCCGCCACCCCCATCCCCGCCTCCTTGCGCGATGTGATGGCGGCGAGCTCGCACTGCGGGTGCTGGGCGAGCAGGCGCAGGAGCTCGACTCCGGTATACCCGGTGCCGCCCACGATGCCTGCCCTGATGCCGTTTTTCGCCATCGTCTCCCGGTCCACAGACAACAAAGCCGCCCGCAGGCGGCTTCGGCTGCGAACAACCAATTTTAACGCTTCGAGTACTGCTTGCGCCGGCGCGCCTTGTGCAGGCCCACCTTCTTGCGCTCGACCTCGCGCGCGTCGCGCGTGACCAGCCCCGCCTTCTTGAGCGCGGGCTTCAACGCGGCGTCGTACTCGATCAGCGCGCGCGTGATGCCGTGGCGCACGGCGCCAGCCTGGCCCGACTCCCCGCCCCCGTCCACGTTGACCACGATGTCGAAATTCGCCGTGGTCTTCGTCAATTCCAGCGGCTGGCGCACGACCATGCGCCCGGTCTCGCGCGAGAAGAATTCGTCGACCGGCCGCCCGTTGACGGTGATCGTGCCCTTCCCCGGCCGGATGAATACCCGGGCCACCGCGGTCTTGCGGCGCCCCGTCCCGTAGTGGTGCTGCCGTTCCATTGCCATCGTGCCCTAGACCTTCAGTAGTTGCGGCTGTTGCGCCGAATGCGGGTGGCTTGCGCCCGCGTAGACCTTCATCTTTTTCAGCATCGCGTAGCCGAGCGGCCCCTTGGGCAGCATGCCCTTCACGGCGAGCTTCAGCACGCGCTCCGGCTGGCGCGCCTGCAGCTTGGCGAAGCTCTCGCTGTAGATGCCGCCGGGATAGGTGGTATGCCGGTAATAGATCTTGTTTTGCCCTTTTCTCCCGGTCACGCGCAGCTTATCGGCATTGACCACGACGATATAATCGCCCGTATCCACGTGCGGCGTGAATTCCGGCTTGTGCTTGCCGCGCAAGCGCCGGGCGATCTCGGAGGCGAGCCGGCCGAGCACCTGGCCGGAGGCGTCCACGACGTACCACCCGCGCTGCACCGTTTCCGCCCTTGCGGTAAACGTTTTCATGGAACTGCCGCCAATCGCTGGAAAGGGGCGAATTCTATTGGAAATCAGGCGCCTGTGTCAAACTTCCGGAGCGCGGCCAGCGGCAGGAGGTAAACTGGAGGATACCCTGTAAACGGGCCTTGTTTCCGCTGGCCGTTTTCCGCCAATCGCTTAGCTGAATTGATTTATGGAGTGGCTGATCACCCGGACCATCGCCGCCATGCTGGAACCCCTGGGCATAGTGATCATCATCCTCGTCATCGCGACGGCGGTGGCGTGGTGGCGGCCGCTGGCGGCGTGGCGGCCCGTCGTGCTGGCGTTGATCGTGCTCTATATCTTGTCCACGCAGTACGTGGCCGATCACCTGCTGTGGTGGCTCGAGCCCGCATACCGCGATCCGGCCGCCGACAAGAGCGGGCAGACGATCGTGGTGCTGGGCGGCGGCACTTATTTCTCCGCTCCCGAATACGGTGCCGACACGGTCAGGGCGCCGGTGCTCGCGCGCCTGCGCTACGCCGCGCACCTGCATCGCGCGCTCGGCAAGCCGGTGTTCGCCTCCGGCGGCGCCCCGGAAGGCAATCCCGTTCCGGAGGCACAGCTCATGAGGCACGTGCTGCAGCAGGACTTCCGGGTTGCGGAGGTGTGGACCGAGGAGGCCTCACGCAATACCTTCGAGAACGCGCTGCGGAGCGGCGAGATATTGAAGCCCGCCGGCATTCAGAAGATCTATCTCGTTACCCACGCCTGGCACATGCGGCGCGCGCGCATCGCCTTCGAGCACGCCGGCTTCACCGTCATTCCGGCGCCGACCGGGTTTGCCACGCAATACAAACTGACCGTGCTCGACTTCCTGCCGGATGCCCGCGCGCTCCAGGACAGCGGCGTGTTCTTCCGCGAAGGGGTCGGGATCGGCTGGTACTATCTACGGAGCCTCGTCGGCCGTTGGCGGCGCGGCGGATGACGATTCAATCGCGGGACCACACAGGCGGATCGCCATGAAAGTCCGCATCAAGTGGATAGAGAACGTCGCCTTTGTCGGCGAGTCCGAAAGCGGGCACGCGCTGGTGATGGACGGCGCGCCCGAAGGCGGCGGGCGCAACCTCGGGCCGCGCCCGATGGAAACCGTGCTGATCGGCACCGGCGGCTGCACCGCCTACGATGTGGTACACATCCTCAGGAAGGGCCGCGCGCCCGTCACCGACTGCGTGGTGGAGATCGCGGCCGAGCGGGCGCAGGAGGACCCCAAGATATTCACGCGCATCCACTTCCACTTCATCGTCACCGGCCGCGGGCTGAAGCGCGAGCAGGTCGAGCGCGCGATCCATCTTTCCGCGGAGAAGTACTGCTCGGCCTCGATCATGCTCGGCAAGATGGCCGCGATCACGCACGAC
>JAHZNX010000195.1 GCA_020028375.1 Betaproteobacteria bacterium
AGCGAACCCGATCGCTCGCCTCTCATTAGCGTCGGGATCCTGTCGCACGAGTTGCCCCGTATCGCTACCGTGAAAGGCTGCGTATCGCTCGCACGCTGTGTTGCGCGCGGGCTGTCGCCCGGGAGCGACAGGTACCGAGCGCCATTCCGTAAGCTACGTGTAAAGTTCCAGCAACAATTCGCTCCAGGAATTTACTCCGGTGTTACGCGTCGTTTACAAGTTCGTAAGAATCCGCACGGCACGTCAACCTCGCCTACTCTTTGCGCGTCCAACAGCCTGTTGGGCAGTTCGCCAACGATCAACTTTCACAGCTACAGGAGGTTTATATGAATCGCAACACCCTACTCGCGCTCGCGGTTGCCAGCGCGCTCGGACTCTCGAGTTTCGTGGCTTACGCCGATGACGAGAAGAAGGACGCCGAGAAGCCGCAGGTCACCGCCGATGACGAGAAGAAGGACGCCGAGAAGCCGCAACTCATCGCCGATGATGATAAGAAGGAAAAGCCCAAGCCCGAGCTGATCGCGTAGGCGGTCACAGCTAGACTCTGGGTAGACCGGGCGCACGGGGTTGCGAGACCCCTGCGCCCGTCTTGTTTGGTAACGTCCGCGCCGTCCGGCGCATTACGACGGCAATACGCGGCCACGAACGATGGGGAATGAGCGAGTGAGTCTCGCTCATCGTTCCGCGTTCAGCTGATGGTGACGCGCGCGAACTTCCGCTTGCCGACCTGGATGAGATAGGAGCGCCCGGTGGCAAGCGTCAATGCCTTGTCGGACACTTTCCCGCCATCGACCTTGATGCCCCCCTGCTGGATCAGCCGCGCCGCCTCCGATGCGCTGCTCGCCAGCTGCGCCAGCTTCAGCACCTGCGTGATGGCCGTCGCAGCACCGCCTGGCGATCGAACCGTGACCTCGGGAATGTCCGCCGGCGTTTCGTGATCCCGGAATCGCGCGTTGAACTCCTCCCCCGCAAGCTGAGCGGCGTTCCTGCCGTGGAAGCGCTCCACGATCTCCCTGGCGAATTCGAACTTCACGTCCCGCGGGTTGCCGCCCTGCTTCACCGCCCGCTTCCTTGCGGTAAGCTCCGGGGCGGGCAGAAACGACAGCAGCTCCACGTAGCGCCACATCAGCTCGTCCGAGATCGACATCAGCTTGCCAAAGATCTCCCCGGGCGGCTCGGTGATGCCGATAGTGTTGCCGAGCGACTTCGACATCTTGTTGACGCCGTCCGTCCCCTCCAGCAGCGGCAGGGTGAGAATGCACTGCGGCGGCTGCCCGTGCTCCTTCTGCATCTCGCGGCCCACCAGCAGGTTGAATTTCTGGTCGGTGCCGCCGAGCTCGAGATCCGCCCGGAGCTCGACGGAGTCGTAGCCCTGAACCAGGGGATAGAGGAATTCGTGGATCGCGATCGGCTGCCGGGCCCGGTAGCGCTTGCCGAAATCGTCGCGCTCGAGCATGCGCGCCACCGTGTGCTTCGCCGCGAGCCGGATCAGGCCCGCGGCGTTCACTCCGTCCATCCATTTCGAGTTGAACACCACTTCGGTGCGGCCGCGGTCGAGGATCTTGAACACCTGGTCGGTGTAGGTTTTCGCATTCGCCTGGACCTCCGCGCGCGAGAGCGGCGGGCGCGTCGCGTTCCGGCCGGAGGGGTCGCCGATCATGCCGGTGAAATCACCGATCACGAAGAGGACGTGGTGCCCGAGGTCCTGCAGCTGGCGCAGCTTGTTGATGAGCACCGTGTGCCCGAGGTGGAGATCAGGGGCGGTGGGGTCGAATCCGGCTTTCACCCGCAGCGGCCGTCCCGCGGCGAGCTTCGCCCGCAGCTCCGACTCGACGAGCAGCTCGTCCGCGCCGCGCCGGATGACTTCGATGTGTTCTTCGATGGAAGTCATGGTGCTAGGCGGCCGGCACTGTGCGCTATTTCACTATGCAAAATTGGGTTTGCCGCAGCGGGCGATTCTGTTAAGCTGGCCGCACCCCAAAAACCTCTGGGAAATCATGCAGCAAGAGCACAACATGATTGTAGCAGCCCTCAGCCGGTTTGTCGGGCGCGAGTCCGGCAAACTCCTCGTGCGGCGCATTGCCGGTTCGAAGCTCTGCCGCGCGGCAGTGGCGGTCGTGTTGCCGTTTATCGGCGTCGTGGCCGCGTTCGGCATCGCTCCGGACACCGTGACGGAGCCTCGCAAGCAGACGCCGGTCGTGCTGGAGCTGGCGCTGCCCGCTTCCAGCTCCGCAGGCGCTCCGGTCGAGGGCTACTGGCGCGAAGAGCGCGTATTGCACGGAGACACGCTGGCGACCTTGCTGGCACGGCTCGGCGCTGATGACCCGGAGGCACTGCGACACCTGCGCGCCACACGCTCGGCGCGGGCGCTCCACCAGCCCGCAGCGGGCAGGACGGCGCGTGCGCAGATCACGACGGAGGGGCAGCTGCTCGAGTTGCACTACCGCAACGGCGCCAACCACCTCACCGTGAAGCGCGATGGCGGGGGCATCAGCGTCGCGGAGCATCCGGCCGAGCTCGAACTGCGCGTGCTGATGAAATCCGCCGAAATTCGCACTTCACTCTTCTCTGCCAGCGACGCGGCGGGGCTCTCCGATGCAATCGCCACGCAGCTCGCCGACATCTTCTCGACCGATATCGATTTTCACCGCGACCTGCGGCGCGGCGACCGCTTCTCGGTGGTCTACGAGATGTTCCATGACCGCGGCGAGCCAGTGCGTGCGGGCCGCGTGCTGGCCGCGGAATTCATCAACGTCGGGCGCCTCTACCGCGCGGTCTACTTCCAGTACGACGAGAAGCGGGGCGGCTACTACACGCCCGACGGCAGAAACATCCGCAAGGCGTTCCTGCGCTCGCCGATCGAGTATTCGCGCATCTCGTCCGGATTCAGCAGCTCGCGCTTCCACCCGATCCTGGGCACGTGGCGCGCGCACAACGGCATCGATTACGCCGCGCCGCACGGCACTCGCATCCGGGCGACGGGCGACGGCGTGGTCGAGTTCGCGGGCCGCGATCATCGCGGTTACGGCAACCTGGTGGTGTTGCGCCACCAGTCCCGCTACACCACCTGGTACGGCCATCTCTCCGGGTTCGCCAAGGGGCTGCGCAAGGGCACGCGCGTCGCCCAGAGCGAGACCATCGGCTACGTCGGCGCAACCGGCCTCGCCACCGGCCCGCACCTGCACTACGAATTCCGCATCAACGACGTGCACCAGAACCCGCTGCGCGTGGTGATGCCCGCCGCGCCGCCTATCAGCGCCGAGTTGAAGCCCGCGTTCGAGGTTGAAGTCGAGCCGCTGGTACAGCAGTTGAAGCTGCTACGCAGCACCCATCTTGCCCGGCTCGACTGAGAGCCAGTGAGTGGTGTGCGTTAGAAACGTCATTCCCGCGGAGGCGGGAATCCAGTTACCACTCACCTGCCCGCAGTGTCAGAGCTCTACATCGGGATAATGTCGGGCACGAGCCTCGACGGCGTGGACGCTGTCCTCGCCGCCGCGCGCGGCAGCGAGTTCCGGCTCCTTGCCAGCGCTCACCTTTCGTATCCCGCAAAACTGCGCTCGCGCCTGCTTGCCCTGCAGGAGAGCGCGCACGACGAGCTCCACCGCGCCGCACTGCTCGCGAACGAGGTGTCCGACCTCTACGCGGGCGCCGTGCGGCGGCTGCTCGGCCGCGCCCGCGTCGGCGCGCGCGCCGTGACCGCGATTGGCTGCCATGGGCAGACCGTGCGACATCGGCCCGGCGACGGCTACACGTTGCAGCTTCTCAATGGAGCGCGGCTGGCGGAGCGGTCCGGCATCAGCGTCGTCTGCGATTTCCGCAGCCGCGACATCGCAGCCGGCGGCGAAGGCGCTCCGCTCGCGCCCGCATTCCACCGCGCGATGTTCGCGAACGCGCGCCGCTCCCGCGCCGTCGTCAACATCGGGGGCATCGCCAATCTCACCTCGCTTCCCGCGCGCGGCGCCGTGACCGGCTTCGACTGCGGGCCGGGCAACTGTCTGCTCGACGCGTGGATACGTGAAAGACGCCGCAAGCGCTACGACGCGCGCGGAGCATGGGCCGCGAGCGGTCGTGTAAATTCCCCGCTGCTCGCCAAGCTGCTCGCGCATCCGTTCTTCCGGCGCCGGCCGCCGAAGAGCGCCGGGCGCGAGGAATTCAACCTGCGCTGGGTGAAACGCGTGCTTTCGGGACGCGAACGCGCGGCGGATGTGCAGGCAACGCTCACAGAGCTGACTGCGGTCACGATCGCCCGCGCGGTGCGCCGCTACTCCGCGGGTGCTTACGAGGTCTTTGTCTGCGGTGGCGGTGCACGCAATCGCGCCCTGCTCGCGCGGCTCGCCGCGCTGCTACCGGGAAAACGGCTCGCGACGGCCAGGATGCTCGGCATCGAACCGGGGCACGTCGAGGCGCTCGCCTTCGCCTGGCTCGCGCGCCAGACGCTCAGGCGGGAGCCGGGAAACCTTCCCGCGGTAACCGGCGCGCGCGGCCCGCGCGTGCTCGGCGCCATTTATCCCAGGTGATGCGTGACGACTGTCGGGTCGTGTTCTTGGGGCCCCTGTTCGCCGCCGAGCAGCGCAGACCGGCCCGGGGCTTCCATCCCTCATCCCATGCCCTTCTCCCAAGAGGAGAAGGGAATCTCGAGCCTCCCCTCTCCACTCGGGAGAGGGGCGGGGGTGAGGGGATCGAGCACTGGGCGAGTCGCGATTAGGCTCGCTGAATCGCAGAAGACTCGCGCCCGATCAGTCTGCAAGAGTCAAGCCGGTGCACGAGTTGCGCAGACCGCCGGGCCGGCCGAGCAGCGCAGGGATACCGCATTCCCCTTTCTTTCGTGCCTTTCTTTGGGGGAGCAAAGAAAGGCACCGGCCCCCGGGGCCGCCCCCGGAAATAAAAAAAGGCGGCATCGCCGCCTTTTTCATTGCTGCGGATCGTTCTACGCGGAGAACGATGATCCGCAGCCGCAGGTTGATGTCGCGTTCGGGTTCTTGATCACGAACTGCTCGCCCTCGACGTTCTGCTGGTAGTCGATCTCGGCACCCGCCAGGTACTGCAGGCTCATGGGATCGATC
>JAHZNX010000196.1 GCA_020028375.1 Betaproteobacteria bacterium
AAGGGCTTCGATATGAGTCGAGATGCGTTTGGCAACGTGCTGACCAACGATTCGGATCCGGAGGGCGACAGCCTGATCCTCACCGAAGTCGATGGCAGTCCCGACAACCTTGCCGCGTTTCTCGAGGGTGATTTCGGATTCATCAACTTCGCAGGTGACGGATCCGGCAACTGGAGCTACTTCATCAACCAGAACGGCGTTGCTGAACTGGCAGCGAATGGGGAATTTACCGAAGTATTCGACTACACGGTAGCGGAAGATAACGCGGTCGGTGCCTTTGACTCGAGCGCGCTTTCGATCCACATTACCGACGACAACTTCATTCTCTGACGCGCCAGTCGCAGGTCGTGCCTTACCCGCGTGCGGGTCGCCCCGCACGCTCCTGAAACTCCCGCGCGGCTTCCTCCATGGTGAGGAACGCCGCGCCGCTGTCCACCGCGGTCCGGATCACCCGTTCCAGCATCATCATCCGCGCGCCGCGCCCGATGACGTAGGGGTGGCAGGTGTAGGTCAACACGCCCCACTCAACGGTGTCGCGCATGTAGAGGAAATCGTTGATCCAGTTCTCCCCCACCGCGCTGGCGTTCATCAGACCCTGGCGGAAGGTCGTCTCGGTGCGCACGTACTCGAAGTGCGGCGCGTCGTCGGCGGCCCAGTGGATCGGCATCTCAACTAGCGCGGTTTCCTTGCCGAACACGGCCGGCTTCTCGAGCTCGATCACGTCGCCCTGCCGCGCGTAATACGGCAAATAGTCGTCGCCCATCAGGCTGCTGTCGTAGACAAAGCCGTGCTTGAGAAGCAGCTCGATCGAGTATGGCGAGAGATCCCATGAAGGCGAGCGGTAGCCGCGTGCCGCGCGCCCGGTCAGCTTCCTGATTGTCTCGTTGCCGCGCACCAACTCGCGCTCTTCGTCCTCGCGCTTGAGGCTCGCGGGCGGTCGGTGCGTCCAGCCGTGATGAGCGATCTCGTGGCCGGCCGCGAGCACTGCTTCACACGCTCGCGGGTAGGTCTCGATGGTATGTCCGGGAATGAACCAGGTGCTCCTGATTGCGTGCATCTTCAGCAACCCGAGCAGCCGCGGCGCTCCCGCGCGCGGCCCGAATTCTCCGCGCGAGATCCATGATGGCGAAGTCTGGCCGCGCGCGATGAAACCGGAGATCGCGTCGAAGTCGAAGGTAAGGCAAACAATATGGCGTTTGCTCATAGCCGCTCCCCCTGTTCCCCTATCATGACTGAGCACCAGGTTCAAAATTGGCACGTGCGCAAGCCACTGGCGCGCTCGCGCCGCGGTATCGTCGTGACGCAGAACCGCGTCGCCGGCGAAGCAGGAGCCCGCATGCTCGCCGGCGGCGGCAACGCGGTGGACGCGGCGGTCGCGACCGGCTTCGCGCTCGCCGCGGTAGAGCCGTGGAACAGCGGGCTGGGCGGGATCGGCTTCATGCTGGTTTATTCCGCGAAGCAGGAGCGCGTTTCGGTAGTCGATTTCGGGCCGATCTCCTCGCGCGCTCTCGATCCCTCCGCCTACCCGCTGGTGGGCGGCGACGCCACCTCGCGCGACCTCTTCAACTGGCCCGCGGTGAGGGATGACCGCAACGTTCACGGGCCGCTCTCATTTGCGGTGCCCGGGCAGGTGGACGGGCTCGGGCTCGCGCTGGAGCGCTTCGGCACGATGAAGCTCTCCTCCGTCATGCAGTCTGCGATCGCGCTTGCGGAAACGGGAATCCCGGCGGACTGGTTCCTTACGCTCAAAGTTGCCTCCACGGCGAAGGAGCTTGCGCGCTACCCGGCGACCCGGGACGTCTGGCTGCCAGGAGGCTTCCCGCCCGTGACCGCACCCGGGACCCCGCTGGAAACGCTGAAGCTCAAGGGGCTGGCCAGCACGCTTGCGCAACTCGCCCGCGCGGGGCGGCGTGACTTCTACGAGGGCGCGATCGCCGCGGCGCTCGTCAAGGACGTGAAGGCGGCAGGTGGAATCATCGATGCCGGGGACCTGCGCGCCTACCACGCGCGCGTCGTCGAGCCGCTGGTGACCGACTATCATGGGGCGCGGTTCGCGCTCGCGCCCGGGCTCACGGCGGGCCCCAGCATGCTGCACGCCCTGAGCGAATTACGAAATTGGCGCTTTCGCCGCAACGGGCCGCACGCGGACGCTTTCGTCGCCTACGCCGAAGTGGTGCGGCAGGCGTACGCCGAGCGGCTCGCAACCATGGGCGAGACCGCCGACCGGCGGGATCCCTCCTCCACCACTCATCTCAACGTGATCGACCGCCACGGCAACATGGTGGCGCTCACGCAGACGCTGCTCTCGGTGTTCGGCTCGAAGGTGGTGCTGCCGTCGACGGGCATCCTCATGAATAACGGCATCATGTGGTTTGACCCCCGACCGGGTTCGCCCAATTGCCTCGCCCCCGGCAAGCGCCCACTCAGCAACATGTGCCCGGTCATCGCTCTGCGGGGGACCAAGCCGTGGTTCGCCATCGGCGCTTCCGGCGGCCGCAAGATCTTCCCGGCCGTGTTGCAGATCTCCTCGTTCCTGATCGATCACGGCATGTACTTGGAGGACGCGTTCCACCACCCGCGCATCGACGCGAGCGAGAGGGACTTCGTGGCGGTCGACCCGAGGATGCCGCTGACCGTGCGCAAGGCGCTCGAGAAGAAATACTCCGTCCGGATGAACGAGCTGGTGGTATACCCCACCCAATACGCCTGCCCGAGCGCGGTATTGCGCGACCCGAAAAGTCGCGGAGAAAACTTCGGGGCAACCGACGTGATGTCGCCGTGGTCCGGGGCAGTCAGCGAAGATGATGTCCGCTGACGAGTGAAATGATCCGCGCAGCGATCATAGGTCTCGGCCGCTGGGGCCGGAACCTTGTCGAATGCGTCCACGGCAAGAGCGACGCAATTCGCTTCGTCGCGGGAGCGTTGCGAGACGTCGCGAAGGCCCGGGACTATGCCCGCGAGAAAGGATTGCCGCTCCACGATTCGTACGAGAAGGCGCTCGCCGACCCCAACGTGGACGCCGTGGTGCTTGCCACGCCGCACACCCGCCACGCGGAGCAGATCATCGCCGCCGCCCGGGCGGGAAAGCACGTCTTCACCGAAAAGCCGCTGGCGCTGACAGCAAAAAGCGCGGCGGCCGCGCTGCGCGCCTGCGCGAAGGCGGGCGTCACTCTCGCAGTCGGCTACAACTGGCGCTTCCAGCCCGCGCTCCAGGAAATCCGCAGGATGCTTGAGGATGGCCGCCTCGGGAAGCTGCTGCACCTGGAGGGCAATTTCTGCGGACCGAGCGCATACCGCTTCCCGGCGGGTCACTGGCGCCAGACGCGCGAAGAAGGTCCGGCGGGCGGCATGACGGGGCGCGGCGTGCACGTGGTGGATGCTTTTCTCTACCTTGCGGGGCGGATCGGCTCGGTGCACGCGCAAAGCGCACGGCGGGTGCTCCGCTACGGCCTGGATGACACGACCTCGATGCTGTTCCGCTTCACGAGCGGCGCCAGCGGCTACCTCGGGACCGTGATCGCCACGGCGGAAACCTGGCGCATGCAGGTCTTCGGCTCGAGGGGCTGGGTGGAGGTGGGCGACGTGGAGCACCTGACGACCTGGCAGATGAAAGCGTGCGTCATGGATCCGCAGAACCTGTGGGCCCACCAGAAGCCGCAGGTAATGACGTTCCCGCAGATCAGTACCGAGCGTGCCGAGCTGGAGAACTTCGCGCGCGCGGCCGAGGCGAGACGCGCGCTCGCCATCGCCGGCGGCGACGAGGAGCACGGCGTCGCAGTGTTCGAGGCGATCCTCAAGTCCGCGAAGACGGGAAAGACCATCTCGGTCTCGCGTAAACGCTAAGAACCTCCCCTCCTTGTCAAGGAGGGGAGCTACGGAATCAAAAGCGATCGACGCGAAATGGGGTCAAGTCGATCGCGGGACGCCGGCCGGCGACCAGATCGGCGATGAGGCGTCCCGTGGGGGCGCCGCCGCACAGGCCCAGGTGGCCGTGGCCAAAGGCGTAAAAGACACCCTTCTGCTTCACCGACGCGCCGATCACCGGCAGGGAGTCGGGCATCGCGGGGCGCCGGCCCATCCAGCGCGTCGCATCGGTCATGCGCGCCTGCGGAAACATCCGCTTCATGTGGATCTCCAGCACCTCCGCCCGCCGGTAATTCGGCTCGGCGTAGATGCCTGCGAATTCCGCCTGTCCCGCCACGCGGACGCCCATCTCCATCGGGGTCACGAACACCTTGGCATCCGATACGTGCACCGGCATCGGTATCTGCAGCCCCGGATCGGAATAGGTGACGTGATAGCCACGCTCGGCTTCGATCGGAACCGGCTCGCCGAGACTTGCCGTCAGCTCCCCCGAGTGCACGCCGGCGCAAATTACGAGCGTCTCCACCGGGATGCTCCCCGCGTCGGTCGCAAGCGCCCTGACCCCCCCTTCGCCCGTCTCGATGTCGAGCACCTTGCGCTCCAGGATTACTCCGCCGTCCTTCTGGAATCGCGCGGCAAGCGCCTTGACGAGCCGCTCCGGGTTCGCGACGTAGCCCTGGTCGAGCACGTGGACGCCGCGCTCGTACGCGGGCGCGAGCTGCGGCACGAGCCCGCGGATGCCCGCACCGTCGAGCGTCTCCATCCTAACGCCGCGGGCGCGGCGCAGCCTCCAGGCGAGGGCGTCGTTCTGGTAGCTCTTGTCGCTCGCGTAGGCCACCAGGTAGCCGCTCCGGCGCACGAGGCCCGTCGCTCCCGCCCATTTGACCAGCTCTTCGTACGTGGACACCGTGCCCCGGATCAGGGAATAGAGCGCAATCGAGGCGCGCTCCGCCTGCCTCGCGTTGGCGTTCGCGAGGAAGCGCAGCATCCACGGCATCGATTTGACGAGGTACGGCCACCGCACCACCAGCGGTCCCAGGGGATCCATGAGATAGCCCGGCACTTTCCACAGCACGCCCGGCATGGCTTGCGGCACGCAGCCGGCGTCGTTGAGCATGCCGGCGTTGCCGGACGAGCAATACTCGCCCGGCGGATGCATGGTCACGACGGTCACGTCGTGCCCGTCCCGGCGCAGGTACGACGCAGTCGCCATGCCGACGATTCCCGCGCCTATGACGGTGATCTTCTTTCTCACGGGGTGCTATTCAGGGAGGAGCGTGACGAAATGGGCAGGGATAAATGGTGGGTGGTACTGGGTTCGAACCAGTGACCCCTGCCGTGTGAAGACAGTGCTCTACCGCTGAGCTAACCACCCGTGGCGAGCCGCAATTTTATCACTGGTTCTGTATGCTCAAAACCCACCGCACACGTTGAAGGAGATTACTAATGATCCTCAATCCCCTCTCCCAAGGGGAGAGGGAGAATTCGTAAACGCCTCTCACCCCTAATCGACTTTCAGAAGGTGGAGGTGGGGGAAAATCGACCTGTCACGGTTGTCTGATTGCGGCCGCCAGCGGCCCGAAAAGCGCTTCGCCGTTGCGCCACGCGATTTTTTCCGCGACGTCGCCCGGCAGCTCGGAGAGCCACGATCGGGCAAGGCGCGCATGCTCCACGATGTAGTGCCAGCGCTCGGGCGAAGGCGTGTCGGTGCCGACCATGATGCGGTCCGGCATCTCGAGGAGCAGCGGGCGCCATTCGGGATTGAGCTTTCCCCCCGGGGCGTGGTCGGTGCGCCACGAAAGCTCGCACCAGAGGTTCCGATGGCGGCGTAGCATCTCGCGCACTTCCCGGGGTGGCGCGAATCCGGC
>JAHZNX010000197.1 GCA_020028375.1 Betaproteobacteria bacterium
CTCCGGCGAGATGCGGCCATCGCCGTCGGCGTCCACGCGCGCGTACTCGCGCTCCATGCCGGGAAACCGGCTCCGGACCTCCTCGCGCGACAGATAGCCGTCGTTATCGCGGTCGCCCGAACGGAACTCCTGCAAGACTTTCCGCCGGAACTCCTCCAGACCGGGCGCCTGCTTGTCGCCGGGCCGGTCGGCGCGCTCGCGCTCCAGCCGGTCGCGAGCCGCCTCGCGTGATTCAGGAGATGATTGCTTGAAGGCGGGCTTCGGCTCGGGCGCGGGCCGCGTCGCTTCCGGAACCGCCGTCTGCGTCGGGCGCTGCTTGTTCCACGCGCTGACGGCGAGAACCGAAACTAGCACGACCGCGGCGATTCCGACCCAGCGCCACCCGGAGCCTGATTTCCCGGAAGTGGGCCGCGTGGGCGGCCTCGCGGCGGGCGCCGGCGGCGTCTTCGGGGGCGGCGGGGCGGAAATCTCCGTGGGGGCTGACTGCAAAGCCATCCGCGTCGTGTCGCGCGCTCCCTCCTGCCCTTCCAGCGCGCGCTGCCATTCCTGAACGCTTTGCGGCCGCTGCTTCTCGTCGAGCACAAGCGCCCATTCCACCGCCCGCAGGAACGGCTCGCTCACCCGGCCGCGCGCGAGGGCGAGCTTCGCGGGAAGCGTGTCGCCCTTCATCCGGCTCACCGCGTCCGGCGGATTCTCGTTCACCAGGGCCCGGAACAGCACGCCGGCCATCGCGTAGATGTCCGACCACGGCCCCTGGTGTCCGTCGCTCGAATACTGCTCGAGCGGCGCGTAGCCCGGCGTCAGCACCGAGGTGAGGCTCCGGGTCGCGCCGATGGCGTGGCGCGCCGCGCCGAAGTCGATCAGCACCGGGCTGCCGGACTGGCGGACGAAGATGTTGCTCGGCTTGATGTCACGGTGGAGGAAACCCGTCGCGTGGACCGCCTGCAGCCCGTCGAGCAGCGGCATTACTATGCCCTTCAGCCTCGCCTCGTCCGGCCGCTCGCCGCGCTTCAGCATCTGGTGGAGCGACTCGCCCTTTTCGTAGTCCATCACCATGTAGCCGGTGCCGTTCGCCTGGAAAAAACGGATCACGCGCACGATGTGCGGGTGGCTGAACTTCGCGAGGGTGCGCGCCTCCAGGATGAAGCGCTCGAGACCCCATTCGAATTCGCCCTTCAGCTCGCCCGTGATCGGCACAATGCTGCCGTCGAGCGCGCGCACCACGAGATCGGTGGGCAGGTACTCCTTGATCGCGACGTGCTTCTCGAGATGGGTGTCCCACCCGAGGTAGGTCATGCCGAAGCCGCCAGCCCCGAGCACCGCCTCCAGGCGGTACTCCAGCAACATGCTCTGGAGCGGGAGCGCGTTGCGGTAGGTCGTGTCGGGCATGACGAGGGATGAGGGAGGCGTAGCCGTCGTCAGGTCATTCTTCCGCCTTCATCCCTCGGATAGCGCCTTTTCCATCGCGTCGAGCAGCGTCTCCGGATCCTGCGCGCCGGAGATGCCCACCTTGCGGTTGAAGATGAAGAACGGCACGCCGCCGATTCCGGCATTCCGCGCCTCGACTTCCGCGCGGGCGATCTGATCGCGGCCCCCGTCGCCGGCGAGGTAGTCCGCCGTCTCCTTGCGGTCGAGCCCGGCGCGCTCGGCGATGCCAGCAAGCGTTTCCCGGTCGGTAAGGTTGGCACCCTCCGTGAAGTGGGCGCGGAACAGCGCCTCGGCCAGCGCGTCCTGCTTGCCGGCGCGCTCCGCGTAGAGGAGCAGTCGGTGCGCGTTGAGCGTGTTGGGCTGGACCTTCATCTTCTGGTAAGCGAACGGGATGCCGACCTGGTGTCCGGCCAGGGTCACCCGCTCGTTGACGCCCTTGCCGCGCGCGCCGAACTTGCGGGCGACGTACTCCTCGCGCGGGATGCCGGCCTCGGGGAGGTCCGGGTTGAGCTGAAACGGCAGCCAGCGCACGGCCGGCTCGGGCCTATCGGGATGGCGCTTATGGTAGAGGCTTAACGCCTTCTCCAGCTTGCGCTTCCCGATGAAGCACCACGGTCAGACCACGTCGGACACGATGTCTATGCTGAGTCTCTTTTCGTTCATTTCGCTCTCCAGTTGCCGAGACACCTTATTAGCCGCCGATCGACGCCGATCGACGCCGATAAAATCAATTTGAAAATTAAGACGAAAATGAAAACACGTTCTTTCCTTTAGGTTTTCATCTGCGTTTATCTGCGGCTTATGATGTTTTCCAGTCCTTGAACTGCTCCCGCAGTTTAGCCTTCAGCATCTTGCCCGTCGAGGTGCGGGGAATCTCCGCCACGAACAGCACGCCGTCCGGCAGGCAGAATTTCGCGAACTTCGGCGCGAGATACTCGCGCAGCTCCGCCGCCGTCGCCGATTGCCCGGGCTTCAGCACCACCACGGCCAGTGGCCGCTCGCCCCATTTCGCGTCCGGGACCGCGATCACCGCCGCCTCCGCTACCTTGGGGTGCCCTACCAGCGCATTCTCCAGGTCCACCGAACTGATCCACTCACCGCCCGACTTCACCAGGTCCTTGATGCGGTCGGTGATCTTGATGTAGCCGTGCGCGTCGATCGTGACCACGTCGCCGGTACGGAACCAGCCGTCCGCGCTCCACTTGTCCGCTTCCGTCTCGAGATCGTGGTACTTCGCCGCGATCCACGGCCCGCGCACTTCCAGCTCGCCCATGGTCGCGCCGTCCCACGCCGCTTCGCCCTCCCCCGTCATGGCGCGTACTTCCACGAGCGGCAGCGGCACGCCCTGCTTGGCGCGCTGCGCGTACTGGGTGTCACCCGCCGGGCCCGCCAGCTCGCGCTTCACGTAATTCACGGCGGCGACCGGCGTGGTCTCGGTCATGCCCCAACCGTGTATCACCATGAGGTTGTGGCGGTCGAAAGCGCGGATCATCGATTCCGGCGCAGCCGCACCACCCACCACCATGCGCATGCCGGCGGAAAGCTTCCAGCGCGCCGGCTCCTGATCGAGCGCTTGCAGGATGCCGGCCCAGATCGTGGGCACCCCCGCCGTGAGCGTGACCTGCTCGGATTGATAGAGGTCAAGCAGGCTTACCGCATCCAGATGTGGGCCGGGAAACGCCAGCTTCGCGCCCACCATGGCTGCGGTAAACGGCATGCCCCACGCATTCACGTGGAACATGGGGACCACGGGCGTCACCGTATCGTGGTTGCTCATGCCCATCACGTCGGGAAGGGCGGAGGCCAGCGAGTGCAGCACCAGCGCCCGGTGCGAATAGACCACGCCCTTGGGACGCCCGGTCGTGCCAGAGGTGTAGCACATTCCGGCGGGATCCTCCTCCTTCAACGCCAGGGGCTTGAACGGACGTGAGCGAGCGATGACCGCCTCGTAATCGTCGAACTCCGCCGCAACGGAGGATCCCGTAAGAGGAACGACGATGACTTTTTCGAATTTCGCCGCCTCACGAAACTTTGAATAAAGCGGCAGCAGCACGTCGTCCACGATCAGGAAGCGGTCGCCGGCGTGGTTCGCGATCCAGGCGATGTCCTCGGGCGCCAGCCGGAGGTTCAGCGTGTGCAGCACCCCGCCCGCGCACGGAACGGCGAAATACGCCTCGAGGTGGGCGTAGTGGTTCCACATCAGCGTGGCGACGCGGTCGCCGCGCTTCAATCCCATGTGCTGCAGGGCACCACCGAGCGCGCGGGCCCTCCGGCAAAACTCCGAATATGTGTGACGATGGAGGGATTTGTCCGGCAACCGGGAGACGATCTCTGACTTCGGGAACAGCTTCCCCGCGCGCTCGAAGATGTGCGCGAGCGTGAGCGGGAAGCGCATCATCGTGCTACGCATAAATTCATATTAGCCGCAGATAAACGCGGATAGAACTCAGGATTCCTTCTGCCTTCTACCTTATCTCGTTTCTCGCCGCCGATGAACGCCGATAAATACAGACTCGAACAACTCACCGAACGCCCTGATGACCGAGAATGGAAACTCTAACGCATGAGCTCAGACGCGGCGCCGAGTTAGCGGCGACGTCGGCTGCAGCGCCTTGTCATGTTTCGTTCTAGCCCAGTACACGCTCAATCCGGCGATCAGGGACCAGCCACATCAGCGCGACCAACACGTAGATGCTGCCTGCGATCCAAGGCTCAAAAAATGCCGCCAGGATTGCAGTCCCATAGAGGACCGGTGACAGCTTTCCCTTGAGGTCACGACCCACCGCCTTGGCCAGTAACGACTCAACGCCTTGGCTCGCAATTATCGCGTGCTGCAACACGAAATATGCAACTGCCGCCATGAGCAGCACGACACCATAAAGTGCCATCGGTGCGGAAGCAAAATGATTCTCCCCCATCCAGCCTGTGACGAACGGAAAAAGCGATAGCCAGAAGAGGAGGTGCAGGTTTGCCCACAAAATCGCCCCGGTCACACGTTGTGTGGCGTGCAACATGTGATGGTGATTGTTCCAGTAGATGGCCAGGTACACGAAGCTCAGCACGTAGCTCAGAAACACGGGCAGTAGCGGATTCAAAGCGGCAAGGTCGGCACCGTGCGGTACCTTCAATTCCAGTACCATGATGGTAATGATTATGGCGAGAACGCCGTCACTGAATGCTTCTAATCTGTTTTTCCCCATAACTCTTTGTCCGCCATTCGATTACAAGAAGGAAATGGGCTCAGTGTAACTTTTCTCAGAAAGAAACGGTTACTCCGACCCCGATTACATTAGTGATTCGATCTTTGTTCTTATTGTATCGGCGATTATCTGCGTTTATCCCGTTCCAATGT
>JAHZNX010000023.1 GCA_020028375.1 Betaproteobacteria bacterium
GAGTAGGTTAGGCTCCGAATGGGGCGGGGGGCGTGAATTCCCCAATGCAAATCCAGACCAGATTACGGGCGTTGCCGTAATCGTATTTGACATAATATACATTATACGCATTGACTGCTGTGTCCATCCGAAATAAGCGGGCCCAGCAACACGCTGCCCGAGCACGTCGCGTCGCCCGCCTACAGGCACGACCTGGCCGCGGATCAGGGCCCACTCAGGCGCCGCCAGCGACTTTAAACAGCTTGAAGTAATTTGCGCTGGTGGCCGCGGCGACCTCGTCTAGCGACACGCCCCGCAGGCGCGCGATCTCCTCAGCCACGTACTTCACCAAGCCCGGCTCGTTGGTCTTGCCGCGGTACGGCACCGGGGCCAGGAACGGCGAATCGGTCTCGATCAGCATGCGCTCCAGGGGCACCTGGCGGGCGACCTCCCTGAGCGCAGCGGCGTTCTTGAACGTGACGATGCCCGAGAACGAGATCCAGAAGCCCAGATCCATCGCCGCCTGCGCCACTTCCCAGGTCCCGGTGTAGCAGTGCATGACGCCCCCGACTTCGGACGCCCGCTCCTCGCGCATGATGCGCAAGGTGTCCTCGGCGGCGTCGCGCATGTGAATGATGAGCGGCTTCCCGGAGCGGCGCGCCGCGCGGATGTGCGTACGAAAGCGCTCGCGCTGCCATTCGGCCCCGCCCTTGATCCGGTAGTGGTCGAGGCCGGTTTCGCCGATCGCCACGACCTTGGGGTGATCGGCAAGCGCGACCAGCTCCTTTTCCGTCACGACCGGAACATCCGCGTAATCGGGATGCACCCCCACCGATGCGCTTAGATGCGGATAGCGCTCCGCCAGCGCGCGTACCTGCGGGAACTCCTGAAGCGTGACGCTCACGCAAAGCGCGTGCGTGACGCCATTCGCGCGCATCAGCGCCAGCGCCTCGTCCACGCGACCGGCGAGATCGGGAAAGTCGAGATGGCAGTGGGAGTCGACGAGCATCAGGTGGTCCGGATCGAGGACCTCAGGCCGCCTGCGCGCCGGCGTCCTGGCGCAGCAGCGCCCCGTACTCGATCAGCAGGTGCTCGAGGAAAAGCCGTGCATTCAAGGGATGGGAGACGATACGCTGCAGGCGCACCATTTGCCGCTGGAAGCGCAGCGCCCCGATCAGACCAAGCCGCTGGGCGGTCGCGGCAATGGCATCGGAGTAGTCCGGGTTATAGCGCACCCTGCCCGCGACCTTGTGGCTCACGAGATCAAAGGCCCATTTCTGCAGCCAGCCGAGCACGAGCCGGGGCGGCGTTTCGCGCAGCTGCTCGGCGCTGGCGAGAGCATCGAAACCGGGACGCGTGATGGTGCTGAAAAACGCTTCGCGCTGCCGCCAGAATTCCTCGTCGAACGCCTGCGCAAGCAACGGGGCGCCTCCCGCATGCGCGAGCGCGAGGTCGGCATCGCGCAGTTTCTGCTCCGCGAGCCAGCCCCGCGCTGCATCGCGCGCCGGGGGCGTGAGCACGACCTGCTCGCAGCGGCTCCGTATCGTCGGCAGCAGCTGGTGCCAGCGATGCGCCACCAGCAGGAAGCAGGTCTGCGGCGGCGGCTCCTCCAGGTTCTTCAGCAGCGCGTTGGCGGCGTTCACGTTGAGCGTTTCCGCCGGGTGGATTAGCACGACCTTGGCGCCGCCCCGGTGACTCGAGACATTGATGAAGCCGGTCAGGCTCCGCACCTGGTCGACCGAGATCTGGGAACTGGGCTTGCGGTCGCTCCCCTCCTCGGCCTCTCCTGGCTCGGCGTGCGCCTCGGGCTCGAGCCTGCGAAAGTCCGGGTGACTGCCCTGCTCCATCCAGGTGCAGCCCGCACAACGCCCGCATGCGCGTTTCCCGGGCCGCCGGTTCTCGCACAGCAGCGCTCGCGCGAGCGCTTCGGCGAAAGCCAGCTTGCCGATGCCTTCGCGCCCGCGCAGCAGCAATGCATGGGGCAATCGTCCCGCGCGCGCAAGCACGGCATCGAAGGCCACAGAATGCCATGGATAAGTCATATCTAATAAAACCTTGAAAGTATATTCTCAAGTTCTTTCTTAACTTGGTTAAGGCCCTCCTGGGCATCGAGGACCCGGATTCGCCTGGCGTTGGCCCGAGCCCGCCGCAGGTAGGCACTGCGCACGCGCTTGAAGTACGCCTCCTGCTCGCGCTCGAACCGGTCCAGTTTGCGCTTGCGCGCGGTTCGCCTCCGGCCGACCGCGGGGCTCACGTCGAACAGGATGGTGAGGTCGGGCTGCAGGCCCGGATGCACCCATCGCTCCAGGGCGTCGATCTTTTTCCAGGCGATGCCGCTGCCGCCCGACTGGTAGGCGTAAGTGGCGTCGGTAAAGCGGTCGCACACGACCCAGACACCGTGTTCCAGCGCGGGCACGATAACCTTGGCGAGATGCTCGCGGCGGGCCGCGAACATCAGGAGTGCCTCGGTCTCGGCGTGCAGCCGGTGCCGGCTCCCCAGCACCAGCCGGCGCAGGCGCTCGCCCGCCGGCGTGCCCCCCGGCTCGCGCGTCACCTTGACCCGGATGCCGCGGCTCCGGAGGTACCGGGCAACCCAGTGGAGGTGGCTGCTTTTGCCCGCGCCGTCTATGCCTTCAAGTGTAATGAACCGGCCGCGCATCATTGTTTTCCCGAGCGCTGATATTTTGTCACGGCACGCTCGTGCTCTCCCAGCGTGCTCGAAAACTGCGAGGTGCCGTCACCGCGAGAGACAAAGTACAGCGCATCGCTTGCGGGGGGATTGAGCGCGGCCTTGAGCGAGGCGAGCCCGGGCATCGCGATCGGCGTCGGCGGCAGCCCCGCGCGGGTGTAAGTGTTGTAAGGCGTGTCCGCCAGCAGATCGCCCTTGCGCAGGTTGCCGTCAAAGCTTTCGCCCAGCCCGTAGATGACGGTGGGATCGGCTTGCAGCAGCATGCCCTTGCGCAGCCGGTTGACCAGCACGGCGGCGACGAGGGGGCGCTCCTCCTCCCGGCCGGTCTCCTTCTCGACGATCGAGGCAAGAATGAGCGCCTCATAGGGAGCCGCGAGCGGAGAATCCGGGGGGCGCGCGGTCCAGCGTGCGTCGAGATGGGACTGCATGAGCCGGTATGCGCGGGAGAGGATGCGGAGATCGCTGCTGCTGCCGGCGAAATGATAGGTGTCCGGGAAGAACAGCCCCTCGGGCGAGCTCTCCTTGATGCCGAGGCGCTGCAGGATCTCTTCGTCGGTGAGGCCGCGGCTGGCGTGGGCCACTTGCGGGTGCTCGTCGAGCGTTTTGCGCAGCTGCCTGAAGGTCCAGCCCTCGACGAATCTGACGGTGGCCTGCGTCACATCGCCTTGCACGATCTTCTGCAGCAGGCGGTATGGTGTGACCGGCTCACTGAGCTCGTAGTTGCCCGCCTTGATGTTCCTCGCTTCGCCGAGCAGGCGCCCCAGGAGGACAAAGAGCGCGGGCCGGCGCAACGCGCCCGCCCGCTCCATTTCGAGCGCAGCGGCGCGCAAGGTGCTACCCGGCTTGATGTTGAACTGAAGCGGCAGCGGCGCGGTCGAGATTTCCGCGGTTGCGTACCAGGCGAACGCGGACGCGAAGATCACCGCGGCCGCCGCGGCGGTGCCGAGCAGCGCGCGCAGAAAGCGGTCGGTCCGCCGGCTCAGCGTCATCGGCGTTCGCCCGGACCGCGGGCAGCGCTCAGAGTCTCCGGAAGACCAGGCTGCCGTTGGTACCGCCGAAACCGAACGAATTCGACACCGCCACGTCGATCTTCATCCGGCGCGCGGCATTCGGCACGTAATCGAGGTCGCATTGCGGGTCGGGATTGACGAGATTGATCGTCGGCGGCGCCACCTGCTCGTGCACCGCCAGCGCCGAGAACACCGCTTCGATTCCGCCCGCCGCGCCCAGCAGGTGCCCCGTCATGGACTTGGTCGAGCTGATGGCGAGCTTGCGCGCGTGATCGCCGAAGCAGTTCTTGACCGCCACCGTTTCGGCGACGTCGCCGAGCGGGGTCGAGGTCCCGTGGGCGTTGATGTAGTCCACCTGTCCGGTATTGAGCCCCGCGTTCCTCAGAGCGTTCGCCATGCACCGCACCGCGCCCTCGCCGTCCTCGCAGGGCGCCGTGATGTGGTGGGCGTCGGCACTCATCCCGTAGCCGGCGAGCTCGCAATAAGTTCTTGCGCCGCGCTTGCGCGCGTGCTCGTATTCCTCGAGCACCAGGATGCCGGCGCCCTCGCCGAGCACGAAGCCGTCGCGGTCTCGGTCCCACGGCCGGCTCGCCGCCGCCGGATCGTCGTTGCGCGATGACAATGCGCGCGCCGCGCAGAATCCCCCGAGTCCGAGCGGCGACACGCACGCTTCCGAACCGCCAGCGATCATGACGTCGGCGTCGCCGTACTCGATCAGGCGGCCGGCGTCGCCGATGCAATGGTTGGCGGTGGTGCATGCCGTGACCAGCGCGAGATTCGGGCCCTTGAGCCCGTACATGATGGAAAGCTGTCCCGCGATCAAGTTGATGATCGAGCCAGGGATGAAGAACGGGGAGATCTTGCGCGGGCCGCCTGCCAGCACCGCCTTGTGCGTTTCCTCGATCAGCGGCAGCCCGCCGATGCCGGAACCAATGCACACACCGACCTGCTCGCGCCGCTCGCGGTCGAAATCGAGCCCGGCGTCCCGGATCGCTTCGATCGCCGCCGCCAGGCCGTAGTGAATGAAAGTGTCGAAGCGGCGCGCTTCCTTCGCCGAAAGGTGTTGCGCCGGATCGAAGCCCTTCACTTCTCCAGCGATCTGCACGCTGAAGGCAGCGGGATCGAAACGGGTGATGCGGGCGATGCCCGATGCGCCGGCGAGGATGTTTTTCCAGGCTTCTGGCACCCCGTTTCCGACCGGGGAGATGATACCGAGCCCGGTGACAACGACTCTGCGCCTGGACAAATTCGCTCCGGACCAGGATGAAACTCAGGACTTGCCGTGGCCCTTGATGTAGTCGACGGCCTGCTGGACGGTGGCGATCTTTTCGGCTTCCTCGTCCGGTATCTCGGTCTCGAATTCCTCCTCGAGCGCCATGACCAGCTCCACGGTGTCGAGCGAGTCCGCGCCGAGATCGTTGACGAACGAAGACTCGTTCTTGACGTCCGCCTCGTTGACACCCAGCTGCTCGGCAACAATTTTCTTGACGCGTTGCTCGATGTTCTCCATTCAGTTCCCCTTTCCTCGACAGGAATGAAAAGCTTGCATGTGACCCCGTGGCGCTGCGCCGGCCGGGGCAATCGGATTCGAATAGCGCGCTATTTTACCAGATTCGCCCGCCGGGAAAGTTCCCGGTTTTCAAGGAATTGCACTGTTATTCCATGAACATGCCGCCCATTCCCTGGATCGCTCGCAACGAGATGCGAGCGACTCGAATCTCCCCTCTCCGCTCAATCCCTCATCCCCGCCCTTCTCCCGAGTGGAGAAGGGAGGCGCGACCCTTCCTCTCTCCACTTGGGAGAGAGGGAAGGAGTGAGGGGATGGAGGGGCGGGGGTGAGGGACGGCGGCATGATTAGTCCATGAACATGCCGCCGTTCACATGAAGTGTGCATCCCGTCACGTAATCCGCCGCGGGAGAAGCCAGGAATGCCACGGCCGCGGCCACATCCTCCGGCCGCCCCAGCCGTCCCAGGGGAATCTGCTGGATGAGGGCACCCCGCTGCTCCTCGGATAGCGCGCGCGTCATGTCGGTATCGATAAACCCCGGCGCTATGCAGTTGACGGTGATGTTGCGGCTGCCGACCTCGCGCGCGAGCGACTTGGAGAAACCGATGATGCCCGCTTTAGCGGCGGCGTAATTGGTCTGCCCGGCGTTGCCGGTCACGCCGACGACGGAAGTGATGTTGATGATGCGGCCGTAGCGCGCCTTCATCATCGAGCGCAGCACGAGCTTCGACAGGCGGTAGACCGACGTAAGGTTGGTCGCCATGATGTCGTCCCATTCCTCGTCCTTCATGCGTACCAGAAGGTTATCGCGCGTGATGCCGGCGTTGTTGACGAGGATGGCGATGTCACCAAACCGCTTCTGGATGTCCGGCACCGCCGCCTCCGCCTGCTGCGGATCATTGACGTTGAGAACGATACCGGCGCCCCGCGCGCCCGCGGCCGCCAGTTGCCGGCCGATGCCGTCCGCTCCGGACGCGCTGGTCGAGGTGCCGATGACCACGGCGCCGCATCGGCAGAGCTCGAGCGCGATTGCCTGGCCGATGCCGCGGGATGCGCCGGTGACGAGCGCGATCTTGCCGTCGAGGATCACGATTTGAGCGCCAGCAATGCCTGTTGGAGCGACAGTGGATCGGTGAGCGCGTGGCTCTGGAGGCCGTCCTCGATGCGCCGGGTCAGCCCCGCCAGCACTTTTCCCGGCCCGCATTCCGCAACGAGCGAGATGCCGTCGGCCGCGAAGCGGCGCACGATCTCGACCCAACGCACGGGGCTGGACGCCTGGCGCGCCAGCGCCTGCCGGATGCGCTGCGGTTCGCGCTCTACCGCGACGTCCACGTTATTGACTACCGGGATGCACGGTGCGCTCACCGCCACGTCGCTGAGATAGGCGGCGAGTTTTTCGGCCGCCGGCTTGAGCAAGGAAGAATGGAATGGCGCGCTCACCGGAAGCATCATCGCCCGCTTGGCGCCTTTCGCCTTGGCCAGCGCGACCCCGCGCTCGACTGCGGCCTTGTGGCCGGCGATGACGACCTGGCTTGGCGCGTTGAAATTAACCGCCTCGACCATCTGTCCCTGTGCCGCCTCCCCGCACGCAGCGCGCACAGCGCCGTCCTCGAGCCCTAGTATCGCGGCCATGGCGCCCTCCCCCATCGGCACGGCCTCCTGCATCGCCTGCGCCCGGAAGCGCACCAGAGGCAGTGCGTCGCGAAATGCAAGTGCGCCCGCGGCCACCAGCGCGGTGTACTCACCCAGGCTGTGCCCCGCTACCATCGACGGCTCGGCCCCGCCCGCGTCGCGCCACGCGCGGTAGACCGCGTAACCCGCGGTCAGCATCAGCGGCTGCGTATTCACGGTGGAGCTCAACGCCTCCGGCGGACCTTCCGCCGCAAGCTTCCACAGGTCCTGCCCGAGCGTGTCGGAGGCCTCCGTGAATACCGCGCGCACCGCACCTGAGTCGACGAAGGGCTGCATCATGCCCACCGACTGCGAACCCTGACCGGGAAAAACGAACGCGAATGTCATCGCTCGTGGACGCCTGGGGATGTCGCCGGCTACCACTTCACCAACGCGGCGCCCCAGGTGAAACCGCCGCCCACGGCTTCCAGCAGCACGTGCTGACCCGTGCGGATGCGCCCGTCGCGCACCGCCTCGTCGAGCGCGAGGGGAATGGAGGCGGCAGAGGTGTTCGCGTGACGGTCCACGGTCACCACGACCTTTTCCATGCTCAGCCCGAGCTTTTTCGCCGAGGCCTGGATGATGCGGATATTGGCCTGGTGCGGGACCAGCCAGTCGATATCGGACTTCTGCATCCCGTTTGCCGCCAGGGCCTCCTCGACCAGGTCATCCATCGCCTTGACCGCGAACTTGAACACCCCTCCCCCGTCCATCTGCAGGAGCGGCCGGCCGCTCACCTTGCCGCCGGCCACCGTTCCCGGCACCGTCAGCAGGTTCGCATAGGAGCCGTCGGCATGCAGGTGGCTCGACAGGATGCCCGGGGTACTGTCGCGCCGGAGCACGACCGCTCCGGCGCCGTCCCCAAACAGCACGCACGTCGAGCGATCGCTCCAGTCGAGGATGCGCGAATAAGTTTCGGCGCCGACCACCAGCGCGTTACGGTACTGTCCGGTGCGCATGAAGCTGTCCGCCGTGGAGAGCCCATAGACGAATCCGCTGCACACCGCCTGCACGTCGAAGGCGGGGCAGTTGCGCACTCCGAGCTTCGCCTGCAGCAAGCACGCCGTGCTCGGAAACACCATGTCGGGCGTGGTCGTCGCCATCACGATGAGGTCGAGATCGCCGGCGGCAATCCCGGCCGCCCGCAGGGCGCTGCGGCTCGCCTCCAGTGCGAGGTCGCTGGTCTTCTCGCCGTCGGCGGCGATGTGGCGCTGGCGTATCCCGGTGCGCGTATAGATCCACTCATCCGTCGTGTCCACAGCGAGCTCGAGGTCGCGGTTGGTGAGCACCTTTTTCGGCAGATAGCTGCCGGTCCCGACGATCCTCGAGTAGGTGCTGTTCACGCGGCGCTCTTGTGGATGTCGGCCATGCGTTCGGTGATGTGCGCCAGCACGCCGGTGCGCGCTTCCTCGATTGCCCTGCGGATGGCGAATCCGAAGGCGAAAGCGTCGGCCGAGCCATGGCTCTTCACCACGACGCCGCGCAGGCCAAGGAGGCTCGCGCCATTGTAGCGGCGGTGGTCCACCCGGCTCTTGAATGCGTTGATCACGGGCAGCGCCAGCAGCCCCGCGAGCCGGGAATAGAGATTGCGGCCGAATTCCTCACGCAGGTAAACCGCCAGCATCTGGGCAAGGCCCTCGGAGGTCTTCAGCGCCACGTTGCCGACGAAGCCGTCGCACACCACGATGTCAGTCGTTCCCTTGTAGATGTCGTCGCCCTCGACATAACCGTGAAAGTTGAGGCCGCTCGCCCGCATCAGCTCCGCCGCGCCCTTGACCTGGTCGTTGCCCTTGGTGTCCTCGGCCCCGATATTGAGCAGTCCCACCGTCGGCCGGGGCTTGCCCTCGACCGAGCTCACCAGCTCCGAGCACATGATCCCGAACTGCAGCAGGTGCTCGGGGGTGCAGTTCACGTTGGCGCCGAGGTCGAGAACGTAAGTATGGCCCTTCAGTGAAGGCAGGATGGTGGCGATCGCGGGGCGGTCGATGCCGGGCAGCGTCCCCAGCACGAAGCGCGAGATCGCCATCAGCGCCCCCGTATTGCCGGCGCTGACGCAGGCCGCGGCTTCGCCCTCCTCCACGAGGTTGACAGCGATCCGCATCGAGGAATCCTTCTTGGCGCGCATCGCAGACGCGGGCGCCTCATTCATCTCGACGATCTGTGTCGCATGCCGGACGCTGATTCGCGCGTCGGGCGCGGCGCCGTGGCGCCTGAGCTCGGGCTCGATCGCGTCCTGCCGTCCCACCAGAATGACGGACACATGCGGATCGCCGCGCAGCACGCTCAGGGCGGCGGGCACCGTCACATGCGCGCCGTGATCGCCACCCATGCAATCGATGGCGACCTTCACCTCCATCCACTTCCCTTCCCTTTGGGGCGCGTCATGGCGGCCGCGCGGCGCGCCGGCGGTACTGGTTCCAGAACCTATTCGCCTTTGGTCTTGACGACCTTCTTGCCGCGGTAGTAGCCGTTCGGGCTGATGTGGTGGCGCAGGTGCACTTCGCCGGTCATCGGCTCGAGCGCCAGCGGTTGATGGGAAAGCGCGTCGTGCGAGCGGTGCATGCCGCGCTTCGAGGGGGACTTCCTGTTCTGCTGAACTGCCATTGCTGTGACTCCTTGAATATCAGTGATGGTTCCGCTTCAGCGCGGCGAGCCCGGCGAACGCCGCGGCGGAGGCGCTGTCCGCCGCCGCGGTTCGCAGAGGCCTGCATGTCCCTTCCTCATGCCTGGGTGCATAGGACAGGCTCAGCAGAATCTCCTCCTCGATGAGCGCCGCGAGGTCGAGCTCGCGGCTCGCTTCGATCCATTCGCCGTCTTCGTCATCCAGCTCGCCCGTCGACGCTCCGGTCCCCGTGACCAGCAACAGCGTGTTCAGGACCCGCAGCGGGTGATCGAGCGCTTCCAGGCAACGCTGGCACTGCAGGCGCAGCGTCCCGTGGATGGTCACCGTCAGGACCGGGCGGCGGCGCGCATCCTCGCCGCCCCTCACCTCGAACTCGACAGTGCCCAGCGCGTCCGCGAGGCTGCCCTTCAACCGGGCCAGACCCACAAGCGGCAAGCTGCCGCGCAGCGTCTGTCCGGTCCGGGCAAACTCCAGACTATCGATGACAGTCTGTGCGGACCCCTGGCCGGGCATAGGCGCGCATGATATTATTTTCGCGTTCTCCTGTCAAAAAAATTCGAAGAAAAAATCTGATCTGGCAGGGACTTAGGATCGCCACCCCGCCTTGCACGCACCCCTCATCGTGCTCGCTTCATCCTCTCCGTACCGCCGCAGCCTGCTGGCACGGCTGGGGCTTCCGTTCGAGGTTCGGACACCCGTTTTGGACGAGGCCGCCCTGCCGGGAGAGGCGGCGCGTGACACGGCCCTGCGCCTGGCACAGGCGAAGGCGCGTGCGGTGGCGGCAGATTGTCCGGGAGCGCTCATCATCGGGTCTGACCAGGTGGCGGTGCTCGACGGCATGGCGCTCGGCAAGCCGGGCACCCACGCCAACGCGGTTGCGCAGCTCAAAGCCATGCGCGGCAAGAGCGTGCTCTTCCATACGGCGGTCGCCCTGTTCAACGCGGCGACCAGGGTGCTGCAATCGGCGGAAGTGCCGACGACCGTCCGGTTCCGGCGCTACACCGACTCCGAGATCGAGCGTTACCTCACCGCTGAACGGCCTTACGACTGCGCCGGCAGCGCCAAAATCGAGGGCATCGGCATCGCGCTCGTCGCAACCGTGGAGAGCACCGATCCCAGCGCTCTGATCGGGTTACCGCTGATCGAGCTTGCTGCGATGCTCAGAAACGAAGGGGTCGTCATTGTCTGACGGGGCCCGGGGTACGCTCTACCTGATCCCGGTCGCCCTGGGCGGAGACGACGCGCTCTCACTGGTCGCGCCCGACACGATCGACACGGCACGCAACCTTCGCACCTTCGTCGCGGAAAACCCAAAGTCCGCACGTGCGTTCCTCAAGGCCATCGCTCATCCCGGGCCCCTGCAGGATCTGAAAATCCACACACTCGACGAGCACACGCGCGATGTCGCGTCGTTGCTCAAGCTGCTCCTGGCGGGCGAGGATTGTGGCCTGATGTCCGAGGCCGGCTGCCCGGCGGTGGCCGATCCAGGGTCCGCGCTGGTACGCCGCGCGCACGAGGCCGGCGTCCGTGTCGTGCCCCTGATCGGCCCGTCCTCGGTACTGCTCGCGCTCATGGCGTCCGGAATGAATGGCCAGCGCTTCGCATTCCACGGCTACCTGCCGGTCGAGCGGACGGAGCGCGCGCGCAAGCTCAAGGAGCTCGAGGCGCGGGCACGGGACGAGACCCAGATCTTCATCGAGACGCCCTACCGCAACGAAGCGCTGCTGTCCGCGCTGCTCCAGCACTGCCGCGGCGACACGCTTCTGTGCATCGCCGCCGATCTCACGCTGCCGGGTGGATTCGTGGCCGCTCGTACCATTGCCGAGTGGAAAAAAAAGCCGCCGATCATCGATCGGCGGCCGGCCGTGTTCCTGCTTTCGCGCGCGCCTACCTGATCGAAATCCCCTGGGTGAGGCCCAGTCGCGCCAGGCCCTCGGCCATACCGGCACCGAACTTCTTCGCCAGGCGCTCGGCGACGTTCTCGCGCGGCGTGAAATCGACGATGTCTTCGGCCTTGATCACCTCGCGCGCGACATAATCGATGCTGCCGAGGTCGTCCGCCAGGCCCATCTCGATGGTCTTCTCGCCCACCCACAGCAGTCCGGAAAACATCTCGGGAGTCTCTTTCAACCGGTCGCCGCGGCCGGCGCGCACGACCCCGATGAACTGCTGGTGGATCTGCCCGAGCATCTGCTGGGCGTGCTGCATCTGCGATTCGACCAGCGGCGAGAACGGATCGAGGAAGCCCTTGTTGTCCCCCGCGGCCAGCAGGCGGCGCTCGATGCCCAGCTTCTCCATCGTCCCGGTGAAACCGAAGCCGTCCATCAAAACGCCGATCGACCCGATGATGCTCGCCTTGTCGATGTAGATGCGATCGGCCGCGGCGGCGACGTAGTAGCCGCCCGACGCGCAGATGTCCTCGACGACTGCGTAGAGCGGAATGTCGGGGTACTTGGTGCGCAGCCGCTTCATCTCATCCGAGATGTATCCGGCCTGCACCGGGCTGCCCCCCGGGCTGTTGATGCGCAGGATCACGCCCCGCGTGCGCTTGTCCTTGAACGCGTCCTGCAGCCCCGCGATCACGTTCTCCGCGCTGGCCGGCGAACTTGCCGAGATGATTCCGTTCAAGTCGACCAGCGCCGTGTGCTTGCCGGGACTGATGTCCCTCTTGCCGTACCAGCCCAAGCCGATGAACAGCAGCGCGAAGAGGTAGATGAATAGCAGCGACTTGAAGAATATGCCCCACTTCCGAGCCCGGCGCTGCTCCGTGATCGCCGCCAGGGCAACCTTCTCGATCGTCTGGCGTTCCCAGCTCTCCGCGGGTCCGACGGGTTCCTGCTCTGTCATGATGCCCACCTTCCTTCAGTGCCGCCGCCTCGCGGCCAAGCCTTTCGGCTACCGTTATTGTATCCCGTCCGCTTCGGGCCGACCGCGCCTGCCGCCCGGAAGCCGGACGCCCTCCGGCGGGATGTTCTCGGCCACGTCTCCGGCTCCGGCATCAAGCGTGGAAAGAAACGACCGCAACGCGGACGGCAGAGGCGCTTCCAGCGCCAGCTTGGCGCCGGTCCGCGGATGTGCGATTACTATCCTGCGGGCGTGCAGGAACATGTGCTTCAACCCCTGCTGCGCGAGCTGCTTGTTGAGTGCAAAGTCACCGTACTTGTCGTCGCCGGCGACGGGGTATCCCAGATGCGCGAGATGTACCCGGATCTGGTGGGTGCGTCCGGTCTTGAGTTCCGCTTCGAGGAGGCAGTAGTCCTTCCAGGCACGCTGCAGCCGGAACACGGTGTGCGCCGGCGCGCCGCCTTGCGCAACGGAAACGCGGCGTTCGCCCGATGCCAGCACGTGCTTGTGCAACGGCAGCTTCACGCTGCGGCTCGGCTCGCGCCACCTCCCCTTCACCAGCACGTCGTAGAGCTTCTGCACTGCCCCTTCCCGCAACTGGCGATGCAACGCGAGCAGCGCCGAGCGTCGCTTGGCGAGCAACAGCACGCCCGAGGTTTCGCGGTCGAGCCGGTGCACCAGCTCGAGGAAGCGCTCCTGCGGGCGTTCCAGCCGCAGCCACTCGATCACGCCACGGCTGATCCCGCTGCCGCCGTGCACCGCTACGCCGGCCGGCTTGTTGATGGCCAGCAGGACGTCGTCCTCGTGGAGGATTTCGATCCTGAAGGGAGGCGGCAATGCAGGTCGCGGTCCGGCGGCCGGCCGCGCCGTGCGCAGGGGTGGCAGGCGCAGGCGGTCTCCGCCCTGCACGCGGTAATCGGGCCCGACCCGGCGGCTGTTGACGCGCACCTCACCGCTGCGCAGGATGCGATAGAGGTGGCTCTTGGGGACGCCTTTCAGCAGCCGGGTCAGATAGTTGTCCACGCGCTGGCCCGCCGCTTCGGCCTCCACCTCATGCCAGGATGCCGAATCTTTACTTAACCCTTTCATTTGTCTATAATATTTTTCGCACGTGGCGAATGACGCGCGGAGGGCAGCAAAGCGCTCTCGCGCGGGAATTCTGGGCCGGCGGGTGCTGCGTTCTTCAGTGTGAACCGCGCCAGCGCGCAAGCCCGAACCGACGTGCGAAACGCGATTCGCGATGTCCGGCTGCTTGGCTCATGGACGCCGCTGCGCCGCCCGCGGATGCGCTGCAAGGAATGGTTAAACTCGCTCACCACACGGAAGTAGCGATACTAGACGAACTACGCGCTCACGACACGCTGAGAATTTCGGGGTTCCGCGCCTGGCGCGGGATCCACCGGCAAACCGCACGAGACATCAGGATCATCACGTCCAGCATGCTCA
>JAHZNX010000198.1 GCA_020028375.1 Betaproteobacteria bacterium
CAACCAGGCGGTGGCCGCAGGCGACACGCCGGTCGCAGATGGAGACGAAATTGCATTCTTTCCGCCGGTGACGGGCGGGTGATGCGTGGCGAAGTGACGAAGTGACGAGGTGACGAGGTGACGGTAAGGATCCAGACCGCAGATTTCGATGTGAGCGCCGAAATCGCCGCGCTGCGACGCGGGAGGCCCGCGATCGGGGCCGTGGCGAGCTTCATCGGCGTGGTGCGCGACGTCAACGAGGGCAACGCGGTCGCCGGGATGACGCTCGAGCACTATCCCGGAATGACGGAGAAAGCCATCGAGGAAATCGTGTCGCAGGCGCAGGCGCGCTGGAGCGTCCTCGACACGCTGGTGATCCATCGCGTGGGCAGGCTGAACCCCACGGACCAGATCGTCCTCGTGGCGGTGGCCAGCGCGCATCGCGGCGACGCCTTCGCCGCTTGCGAATTCATCATGGACTATCTCAAGACCCGGGCGCCGTTCTGGAAGAAGGAGGAAACCGGCGGCGGCGCGCGCTGGGTCGAAGCCCGCGATTCCGACGATATCGCGGCCGGGCGCTGGCGGTTGAAGGGCTAGCCGATGCGTCTGCGTGTGCTTGGCTGCTCGGGCAGCATCGGCGGGCAGCAGAATCGAACGACGTCGTTCCTGGTCGATCACGACATCCTGATCGACGCCGGGACCGGGGTTGGCGATCTCTCGCTCGCCGAGCTGACGCTGATCGACCACATCTTCGTCACCCATTCTCATCTCGACCACGTCAACTCGATCGCGTTCTTCCTCGACTCGGTGGGCGCGCTGCGGCCCAAGCCGGTCACGGTGTACGCGACGGGCCCCACGATCGCGATCCTGAAAAGAAATCTGTTCAATTGGGACATCTGGCCGGATTTCACCGTGATCCCCACGCCCGAAGCGCCGTGGTTGCGTTACCAGGAGATCGAGGTGGGTAGAGTGGTCGCCCTCGACGGACGCAAAATCACGGTGCTGCCCGCGATTCACACCGTTCCCGCGGTCGGCTACCAGCTCGACAGCGGAAAGGGGAGTCTGGTCTTTACCGGGGACACCGGGCCGAACGACGCCCTGTGGCAGGTGGTGAACCGGATCGAGAATCTCAGGTTCCTCATCATCGAGACGGCGTTTTCGGACAAGGATCGCGAGCTGGCGAAGCTCGCCCTCCACCTGTGTCCGTCCATGCTCGCCGAGGAGCTGGCGAAGCTGAAGCGCCCGGCCGAAATCTACATCACGCACCTGAAGCCCAGCGAAATCGAGCTGACGATGCAGGAGATCGACGAGCTTCCCGGGGACCGGCGGCCGCGCCCGTTGCAGAACAACCACGTATTCGAGTTCTGACGCCGTTTCGCGTCGCGCCAGCGCCGCTTGCGCGCCGGCCCCGCAGGACGGAGAATTCCACCTGTTTTCGGCCCCGAGACGAGCCCCCAGGAGCAACGGGCTCCGCCGCCATGAAAAAAGAAGTCCCCGTGGAACAGCTTCAGTTCGGCATGTACGTCTCCGAGCTCGACCGGCCGTGGACGGACACGCCGTTCCAGTTCCAGGGGTTCGTGCTCGAGGACGAGAAGCAGCTCGAAATGCTGAAGAAATTCTGCAGGAAGGTCTACGTCGATCCGGAGAAAGCCCCGGACCCGGAGGATCGCTTCCCTCCTAAGACGATCCCCCCCGGCACCAAGCTCAAGCCCGAAAGCGTCCTCACGAGCATCACGCGCACGGTCACCTACGAGGAAAAAGTCAGCGTCGACGTAGAGCTTCCGGCCGCGCGGGCGGCGCAGGGCAGGGCCGAGGTCGTGCTGAAGGACGTGTTCAACACGATCAGGGTCGGCAAGGTGATCGACGCGCCGCGCGTGCGCCAAGCCGTCACGAGCATGACCGACAGCGTCGTGCGCAATCCAGACGCCATGCTGCTGCTCTCCAAGCTGAAGGAGAAGAGCGACCTCACGCTCGACCACGCGCTCGGCGTTTCGATCTACATGATCACGTTCGGCCGCTATCTGCAGTTGCCGCGCGAGCAGCTCGATCTGCTTGGCATGCTGGGCCTGCTTCTGGACGTCGGGAAGGTGCGCCTGCCGGCCGGATTGATGGAGAAAAGGGAGAAGTTAACCGAGGAGGAGCGGAAGATCTGCAATTCCCACGTCGAGCAATCGGTCGCGATCCTGAAGGAAACGGCGGGGCTGCCGGCCGAGTTGCCCGCGCTGGCGGCGCTGCACCACGAACGCTACGATGGCAGCGGCTATCCCCAGGGCCTGAAAGGGCCGGAGATCGGCCTATTCGGGTCGATCGCCGGAATGATCGACTGTTTCGACGCGCTCACGCGCCAGCGCGCTTACGCGGAGGCGCTCTCGCCCTCGAATGCGCTGAGCAAGCTCTATGATTGGCGCGACACCCTGTTCGACGGCTCCCTGGTACAGCAGCTGATCCAGTGCATCGGCATCTACCCGGTGGGCGCCGCGGTGGAGCTCAACACGGGCGAAGTCGGGATCGTGATCGCGCAGAACCTGGTTCGGCGGCTGCAGCCGCGGGTCATGGTGGTGTTCGACGCGAAAGGGAACCGGATCAAGCCGCAGAAGATCCTCGACCTGGTGAAGGAGCCGAAGGCGGGTCCGGACCTGCCGTATCGCATCAGACGCACCCTCGATAAAGACAGCGTCGCGCTCGATGCCGCGGAATTCTTCCTCTGACGGCGGGGCGGGCGCGCCGGATGCGGGCGCCGCCGAGGCGGAGCAGCAACCGGGCCTCGGTCTCATGACGGTCGTCGGGCGACTGGCCGAAGAGTTCAGCGTTGATTCCAAGACCCTTGCGCGCGTTGCGTCGATGTTCGGCGAAGTGCGCGAGCGGGCGCCGGACGTATTCGTGCCAGCGGCGGGCGGGCTGGACGCCGCGTTGTCGAAGACCGGAGCCTGGGGCGGCGCCGACACGGAAGCGGTATATCTGGCGCTCGGAGAATGGGGACTCGATGCCGAGGGCGAGCTCATCGAGCGCATGCGGCGCGATTGCATGCGTTTCCAGAGCGCCATGACCCGCGGCGCTCTCCGGTTGTATGCCGGGGACGCGGAGCGCTGCGCGGAAAGCATACTCGCAGTGCAGCGCTTCATTTTCCTGCAGCTTGCACTGCTCGCCTCGCTTTCGGCGCGAGGCCAGGGAGGGGGCGGCGTGGTGCGGACGCTGCCCACGCCTGAGTACGCGGCCTTCATGGAGATCTTCCGCACGACGATCGATAGCCACCGGCAGGACGGCAAGCAGCTGGCGCTGTTATTGATCCAGGTCGAGAAAGTCGAGCAGGTGGACCGCCTCCTCGGACTGCAGAGGGGCGAAGCGTTCATGCTGCGTGTCACCCGGCGCATGCGCGAAGGGGTGCTGCGCAAGCAGGATCAGCTCGGCCGGGTGAGCCGTGATCAGCTCGCGTGCCTGCTGCCGCGCATTGCCGGCGAGGGCGTGGCGATACTCGCCGCGAACAAGATCCGCGGTGCGCTCGAAGCGCCGATCGCAATCGGCGACCGCTCGTTTGCCTCCGAGGCGGCGATCGGCATCGCGATGTATCCGGAGCACGGCGTGGATCCGCAGACGCTGGTGCGCAACGGCAAGCTCGCGGTGCGGGCCGCGCGCGGCGGCGCCGAGCGCGTCGTCCTCTACGATCCGGCGCACGGCGAGAGCGAGGAGGAGAAGATGCGCTACGCGGCGCGGATCCGCCGTGCGCTCGAGGAGGCCACGCTGCGGCTGGTGTTCGAGCCGCAGCTCGATCTCCGATCCGGCCGGATCTCCGGGCTGGAAGGCTTGCTGCGCTGGACCGATGCGGAGCTGGGCGAAGTGTCGGAGGCGCGGGCGATCGAGGCGGCCGAAGCCGCCGGTGTGACGCGCGAGCTGTCCTGGTGGATGTTCAACAACGGGTTGCGCGAATGCGCCGAGATCGCGCGCGCCGGGCTCCAGGTTCCGCTCTGCCTGAAAATCGCGGCGGGCGGCCTGCTCCATCCCGAATTTCCGGACTTCGTCGGCCGCGCGCTCCGCACCTGGGGCGTTCCGCCCAAGAGGATGGTGGTCGAGATCCACGAGACGGCGCTTGCCGGCGGCCTCGAGCCGGTGAAGGAAGCGCTCGACCGGCTGAAGGGACATGGGGTGCGCCTCGCGATCGACGGCTTCGGCACCGGCTCCTCCTCGCTCAGCAACCTGGCGGAGCTGCCCCTCGATGAATTGCGCCTCGCGGCGACGTTCGTGGGCGACATGCAGCGGTCACCGATGCACGAGAAGATCGCCCGGTCGCTGGTCCGGCTCGCGGGCGACCTCGGGCTCACCGTGACGGCCGAGGGCGTGGAGGACAGCGCGACCGCGCTCGCACTGTCGACGTTCGGCTGCGAGCGCATCCAGGGCAGTTACGTGAGCCCCGCGCTTATCGCGCAGGACATCATCGCGCTCGAGAAAGGCAAGGGAGGCCTGTCCAGCGTCACCCTCAGGCCGCAGGCGGATGAAAAAGCTGAGCCAGGTAGCCTGTCCTGAGCTTGTCGAAGGGCCTGTCCTGAATCAGTCGAAGGGACGCGCTAGCGGTAGTTCAGCAGTGCGCGCGCGGCGTCGATCGTTTCGCTCGCGGTAAGCCCGATCGGGCCGGCACCGTCGGCAACGGCGTGATCCGCTGCAGCGCCGTGCAGGTAGACGCCGGCGAGAAGGGCGGTCTTCGGGTCGGCGCCCTGCGCGAGCAGCGCGGCGATGATGCCGGTCAGCACGTCCCCCATTCCGGCGCTCGCCATGCCGGGATTGCCGGAGGTATTGATATGCCAG